>JBBFLK010000020.1 GCA_037479115.1 Anaerohalosphaeraceae bacterium
CGCAAGTCTTGAATTTAGAAAATGCTAAAATTATTTTTTGGAAACGGCACTACATAAATGACTCGGTTGTTGGGGTTCGTCGGGTCAACCGCTATCTGTCGAACCTCCGAATCTGCACCGGGATCTGTACCGGCACCACCGTAAACCGGAACCCACTTGCCGCCGGTTACCTGTGTAATCACCCCCGGCTGATAACTTTCAAAGTCATCCACCAGGGCGGACTGAGCCGAAACCGCCAGCCCAATCCATAACCAGAATAAAATCGTCTTGTTCATACAACCTGCCTTTCCAATCAATTATAAGACTTTTTGACAGTCCACATGACAATCCCTCCCCCATGGCCCAGACAGGTTACCTCTTCAGAGATCGGACTGTTATGTCTTCGTCCATAACAGCCCGACCCTGAAGCAGAATCTTCTTTCGCAAAAAACACCGTTCAGCGTTTGCGGCAAATAACCAGTCCGCCCAGTCCCAGCAGCATCATCGAAGCCGGCTCCGGAACCAGCGGATTAGACAGGTCAATCCCGTTGGTCAGATAAATATCATCCAGACGGAACGAATCTCCCTCACCGGCATAGTTTGCCAGCACCAAAAACCGAATCAGGTCGTTCGTTGTGCCGACCCGGTATGTAATACCCGTACCGACCTTATCGGCTTCCGTCGCTCCGGCCAAACCGGTTGTGTAGTACACATCGTAAGTATTCGCCTGATGGTTAATCACCGCCCAGACGTTGTACCAGACCTGTCGATCCAGTACTACAAGGTCCTGAGCCCCGCTGCTGCTTCGGCCGATCAGCCGAAATTTCGTGCTCTGACCGCTGACGGAAAGAGCCCCCATCTGCAGTCGGAAATTGCCGTAGTCCTGGGCCGGCGTCGCCAGGTCCGTCAGACCAAACGCATGGTCAAGAGTGCCTAACCCTGCATAAACCCGGAAAAAGAGTGTCGCGGTGGACAAGCTGCTGACCGGGTCTATCGGACGGTATCCCCCGCGAGGACCGCCGCTGTTCCAGCCGTAGGCCAGATATTTATTGCCATCTGCCTCTTTTACGCTGAGAAACATTGTATTTCCAATCGCTGTCCACGGAGTCGATTGGTCTCGAATCAGACCCACATTATAGGTTTCAAAATCATCCACTTTCACCAGTGTCGATTGACTGACTCCGGCCAACCCAATCACCAGGGTCAAAAACATGATCTTTTTCATCATCTTTCCTCCATTCTCTTTTCATACCTGCTTTTCCGATTCATCCGCTTCTGCGGCAGGCCCGCAAAAACGGATTCGTCCACACCTTCACCACGCGCACACACACTTCACACGATTTCTTTGCTTTTATTGGTCTCCCTGAATTGCCCGCAGGATCTTTTCAAACGTCTGGACATCATCTCCCGGCCCGTTGGAGTATCCGTCTCCGGCGCGATTCTTGTTGTTCCAGGTCTCGGCACTGAAGATATTCCGGTCCGAACAGAAACTCACGTGCCCGTCACCAAACAGAGCCGACACCCCCTGCGGAGCAGAATTTCCACTGCGATTCTGCCGATGCGGAATCACCTCCCATTCCTGCAGGTTGTCCACCACCACCGGACGGATTCCCAGCTGACTGTAGAATTTTTTGTCATAAATCCAGTAATTATAAGACGTCCTCACGAAAGCATGTCCGCCGTAGGTCGGCACATAAGTCCCCCAGGAACCCCGGTCGGCATACGCTTCGTAATAATAGGGATATGGATAGTCCGTGATCCGCGGCTGAGCCGGACAATAAAAGGACTTCGGCTCTGTAAAATAATCCAAATCATACAAAACCGCCAAATGAAACGGACGAGGCTGGCCGTTGCTCAAAAGCAGACTGCCCTGATGCGTAATGACCGCATTGTACGGCTGCGGCTTTACATTGGTCACACCGCCGCTGGTCCCGGACGCAGACGGGTCATATCGGCTGCCTGCATAACTGCCCCCCAGATGATACATCGGAATCAGCTTATCATCAAAACTGTGGCTGTAGGTTCGCAGAGCCACACCAATCTGTTTGACATTGCTGCTGCAGATAATCCGTTTGGAGATGTCTTTGGCTTTTCCGATGGCCGGAATAATAATCGACAGCAGAAGCCCGATAATCGCTATCACCACAAGCAGTTCTATCAACGTAAAACCTCGGCCGGATTTCAACACTTGCTTCATCTTTCTTTCCTCAGTCAGGTTAAGGTTTGCCGTTTTCATACAAGTCCCGAATCTCCCCGCCGGACAGACACCGACGGAAAATCATCAGCTCATCCACTACTCCGTCAAAATCTCCTTCCGGCAGAACATAATCATCAATCTTCATCGCCCCCAGAAAAATCTCCGCCGGCTCCGTTTTGGCAAGCCCTTCATACGGGGCCGACTGAAACAGACTGCCGTTAACATAAAAACGAAGCTCCTTGCCGTCATAAACAACCGCGAAGTGATACCACACCCCGCTTTGCGGAACAAATGTCTGACTGTAAAAACCCGCTTTTCCCGCCCCGTCATACTGCCGAAACTCAAACCGGTTTTTCTGATAATTGTAAACATACCGGTCATCAAAGAGGGAAAACTGATAATTAATCCGATACCCTTGCCGGCAGGAAATCAAATGCCCGCCCCATTGCTGACTGTCCGGGAAATAAACCCAGGTCGAAATCGTCAGCGGCGAGCCAAACGAAAGCCCCGCCTCCGGCCCAATCACAATCGCCTGGCTTTTCCCCCGCTCAAACCGGACCGCTTCTTTCTGCGGCCATCGTCCGCTCACCCAATCGGGCTTATTCCGCCCGTCGCCTCCAAACAAACCGTCACTGCTGCGTCCGCCTCCGGCGGCGTTGACCAATCGGTCCGGATTGTCCGCATCCCGTTCAAAAAAGTAATGCGCCGCCAAAGAACGGTCTTCCCGATGCAGACGATACACCCACGACCGCCAGCGGTAATATCCCCCGATTCGGGGGGCCTGTTCAAAAACCTCGACCTGACTCGAACGAACAAAATGGTATGGATTCACAAAAGCGGCTGTCAGTTGTCCTCGTGCATCCGCCGCCGCTCCCTGACCGGTCTTCAGCAGCAGACTTCGGGTAAACTTCACCGGGTCCGATGAGTCCCGAATCTGAACGGAGCCCTCATAAACGTATGCCTCCGTCTGGCCGTCCGGTTTGACATAAACCCCAAACTCCGTCCCGTAATCAACCAGACTGGCTGTCGGAGAACGCACGACAAAGGCCTGTTTCCCAGACCCGTTCATGGAGGCCACCAGACGCCCTTCCTGCAGATAAATCTGTGCCGGGGTTTCCAGACTGAAGGTGGACGGACCTTCAAAGAGAACCGTCGCCCCTCCTTCCATAACAACTTCCGCCAGCCCCTTGACCAGGTGAATCGGTCCCGGATAGAGTTCAGAGCCGTTTGTCAGGGAACGGCCGCTGGCATCCTGCCAAACGGCATTGACCGTCCGCTGCAGCCGGCCGACGGTCAGCCCATTGTTCCGAGACGGGGACAGATACGCATAGGCAATCAAAAAAATCAGGGCCGCCGCAGACAAAAGCAGCGAATAGATAGACAGCTTGCTGACCGGGCTTCGCACGGCAGCAGATTGGACTGCCGCTTCCGACGCTGCAGGTTCCTCCGAAGGACGTTCCACCCAAACCGCTTCCGCCGTCTTTTCTTCTTCTGCAAGAATCATCCAGGCCTGCTCGTTCAGCAGTGAATCGGCCGACGAGTCTTCTACAAAAAGACTGGCCCCCTTTCGCCGATGCAGGTGAGCATACACCATCAGAAAATCCACATACTCCCGACGAGCCTCCGGATTCGACTCCAGCAGGGCCGCCAGGGCGGATTCCTGTTCCTCCGTCGCCATCCCGTAAAGGCTGGCGAGCATCCAGTCATAAAAATCATTCGGCAGAGAAGTCATTGTGCCGCCTCCTCGGCAAGTGTCTGCTTAATGCACTGAAGCAGATTCCGATGAATTCGAACCAGTGCATAATAAGTAGCCCGGGTTGACTTGGAAATATGAGCGCCGATGTTCTCCAGCGTTAAGTCTTTTTCATAACGAAGTTTCAGAATGTACCGATCCATCTGGGCCAGTTTGTCGATGCACCGCTTCATCGCCCCCATTCGTCGGTCCATCTCCGGCAACGCCCGAGTAACCTCCTGTTCGAGTGATTCCGCAAGGGCTTCACTTAAACAGAGTTTCCTGCTCTTTTTTTTCTTAAAATAAGAAAGAATCTGATACCGGGCAATCGTTAAAGCCCAGGCCACAAAATCCATCCCGGGTGTAAACGAAGAGAATTTGCGCCACATCACAGCAGATGCTTCCTGCATAATGTCATCGGCGTCCGCCGCATTTGGGACAAATGACAGAATGTAAGCGTAAATCCGCTTATCATTCAGCATCAGCAGACGTAGAAACTGTTCCTGGCTATGTTCTTTTTCTTCCGGCATCGTCATCTTTAAATATTTATCCTGAATCCCTCTTTTTTTACGAAAAAAACATCACTCGAAAACATTTTTTTAAATTGCTAAAATTTATGCGATATAATGGCCCAATAATATCCTGATATTTCTCCAAAAAATCTCATCCCTTTCATTTTAATGATAAAATAGGCAATGATTTGCCTGACTGTTGCCTTGACTTCATCGGAGAATATTGGTAAAATGAAGTCTGGAATTTGAGGAAAAAATGAAAGTCCCGGCTGATGCAAAAATCCTGGTTCTCGACAGTATAAATCGGCTTTCAGGCGGACCGTCTGGTTTGACCGGCATAGAATCAAAGGAGACCTGCGCCAATATTTACGAGGCCGTTCAGATTCTTTGCGCTTGCCCTGAAGAAAAACTTGTTCTGTTTATTGCTTCGGCTGGAGAATTAGCAAAAGAAAGCAGCTTCTTTACGTCCTTCCTTCGCCGCCGCCCCCACATTCGCTGCATTGCCGTTTTTGCCGACAATCAGGACTGCCCGCTGTCGCTCCAGCAGGCTGTCTGGGAAGGGCTCATCGTGCCCTGTCCGCCGAGTATTCCCGCAGCAGAAGCGGTCCGCTGGCTCCTCGAAAAACACCGGAAACCCCTTTCGAATGAAAGCAAAAGGATGCCGACGGAGCCGGATGCCGTTCGAATCAGTCCGGAAGAACTGCAGGCCCTCTTCAGCCCGGAATAGACATGGAAAAACGACCGAAAAAAATCCTGTTCATCGGGTCTTCCCAAAAAGCCCTGATCGATCCGGAGCATCTGAATGAAATGAGCGTCTGCGAATCGGTTCTGGGGGGAATAGAACAAATCCAGTCCATGTCGTTTGATACGATTGCCGTGCTCCTGTCCGACATTCCGGGACATCCGGAACAGGCCTTGCGTGCCCTTCGAAAAGGCAGTCCCCACTCGCGCATTCTTCTTCTGGCCCAGATGCTCGAAGAGCCGCTGGCCCGGGAGCTGACGGGACGAGGCACGCAAATGGAGGCAATCGCGGATGACTATCTGATTTGTCCCGTCTTGGCAGAAGAGCTGACGCGCAATCCTCAAACCGCCCCCGGCATTCACCCGCTGACCAGTGAGCGCGAACGGCACTACCAGGAGCGAATCCGTCAGCTCGAAAAACTGGCAACGGAAGATGATTTAACGGGACTGAAAAACCGCCGCTACGTCAATCAGTTCCTTATCCAGGTTCTGGCGCTGGCCCGGCAATATCAGTTTCCCGTAACGCTGCTGCTGTTCGATATCGACAATTTCAAGCAGTACAATGACCGATTCGGCCATTCCGTCGGAGATCAGGTCCTCATTCAGGCAGGCGAACTGATTCGCCGGTGCTGCCGGGCCCACGATGTTGTCGCCCGCATCGGCGGGGATGAATTCGCCGTCGTTTTCTGGGACCTTCCGGAGCAGAAAAAAAGAACCGACAGCCCCGACGCTCGCCGCGAACGAAGACATCATTCGGCCCGGCATCCTCGTGAGCCGCTCTTTATGGCCGAGCGGTTTCGCAGAGAAATTTCGTCTTCCCGGCTTCCGATGCTCGGCCCGGAGGGACACGGACAGCTGACCATCAGCGGAGGACTGGCGTCCTATCCTGATGACGGAAAAACCGCCGACGAACTGCTCAAACGAGCGGACAAAGCCCTCCTGGAGGCCAAACGGCAGGGAAAAAATCAAATTGTTCTTATCGGCGACAAAAACGAGACTCCACCTTCGCCGGCGGAACAAAATACGGCAAAACCGCCGAAAAACCCCCAACCCTTATAGAATAGAAGCCAGCGGAACTACAGCCTCGCGAAGCATGTCAAGATTGTAAAGCCGCCCCAGCTCGAAAACAAGCAGACAGCCGTGGCTGTGCTCGGAAGCCAAAATCAGCGTATTATCGCCGATGACACCCCACCCCTCATCCTGCGGCTGATGCCCCAGAACAAACAGCTCCACCTCCAGACGCTCGGCCATCCGCCGAAGGGCCTGCGGACTCTGATGCCTGCCCCAGGTCAGCAGATAAACCGAGTTGGGCCGGCGTGTATCCTCTATGGTGTACGGACGCTCAAAAATTTCCACATCGAACGATTCCACATAAGGGTCCGCCGGAAGCGAGTGGGAAATCCAGATTTTATTCGGCGTCTTGACCGCAAGCGGCTGCGAAAGCAGATAGTGCACCATCGCCTGATGGACAAGGCTGAAATGGTCCTGATATTCCCGCTTCATCGCCTCCTGCATCGCCACGTTGACCTCCCGTCCGTTTTTCATCACGGTCCCCTGATTGACGACGGCCGTATCGTGATTGCCCAAAAGAATATGCACCTGACCCGGATACAGCAGCTTGTAGCGAATCGCATCCTGAAGCAGGCGGTAGGAAAGGCAGCCCCCGTAATCATCCTCCGGCCCGCCGTGAAGAATCTCCTGAAAAATCACATGGGTCTCGGGATGATTTTCCAGGTCCGCATAGTCAACGATTTTTTCGAAATGCCTCCGATGACCATGCAAATCCCCCGAGACAATCACGCGTCCCTTCTCCGGCAGCACAATCAGGTTGCCCTGCCGAAAGGGGTCGGTCTGGTTGGCCTCAGCCCCCTTCAGGTACAGCTGGATTGTTTGCTGCGACATGGCTTTGCTGGTTCTGCAGACGAGCTCCGAAGATTTCGCGAATCATCACATCCAGACGGGCAATAATTTCCGACATACTCGACGGACGGTCTCCCGGACGTTCCTTTACACAGTCCATCACAAGATTGGACAGCGCCACAGGAATCTTTTTGTAGATTTCGCTGGGCGACTTAAAATCGGCAGTGACCGGGACGGAAAAGCCGTATTCATTCTTTTTGGGAATCAGCGTCGGGACGTTTTTCCCCGTCAGAGCCCAGTACATCGTGGCACCCAAATTGAAAATGTCTGTTCGGTGACTCAGATGCTCCCGACGAACCTGTTCGGGGGCAATATAATCCGGCGTCCCCTGAATCCGCTTTTTTACCTCACCGATTTTGCAGCTTTGGCCTAAATCGATAATTTTGATGGCTCCTTTTTTGCTGAAGAGAATGTTGTTGGGTTTAATATCGCAGTGCACATATCCCTTCTGATGCATCGCATTCAGAGCCGTGGCAACCATTCGAAAAATCAGCAGCACATCACCCAGACTGATGCCCGGAAGCTCTTCCAGGCTCTGCCCGTCAAAATATTCCATCGAAAGCAGCAGTTCCTGGGTCCGAAGAAGTTTTCGCTTTCGAAGAATCTTATAGCATTTCCGGATATACGGATGGTCGATTTGCCGGCTGACCTTATACTCCGTCTCCATCTGCTCAAAAATCCGGAGGTCTTCAGGTGTTTCCATCACCGCCCGTTTGAGAGCCACCGTCTGGCCGCTTTCTTCATCAATCGCCAGGTAAATCAGACTGCGCGCACCGGTGCCGATTCGTTTGATTATCGTAAACCCATCGATGTCGACTTTTTCAATCGGCATTACTGTAAATCCTTTTCTCCTATGTACTTAAATCCATATATATTTGAAACAATACTCCTTCGCCCTTGTAGACTTTTTTAAAACCCTTTGAGAGTATATTCATCCGCCAAACGTTTGTCCAGCAAGAGTTTTCTGATAAAAAATGTAAATTTTTCAAAAAAAAGCGGACTTTCTCTTTTCGGCCAAAGGACACAACTTCTTGCTTTTTTGTTCTTGACCCCAAAACCCTTTTGTGATATAGTACGTAGATACAGATTACGGGAGAAAACTCTTTGAGAATGCATAGTCCTTAATAAAAGGGCAGATTTAGCATAAAGCCGCAACGAGCGCGTCAGCGCTGTCCGTTGAAAATTCACTTTTTCTCTTCCCGGATGTCAGTCTATGCTTTTTCTCCATTCCCTTGGCGGGGAATGTGCATATTTAAAAAAGGAAAAAAGAACATAAACCTTTATTTTAGAAAGACTTATATATGAAAATACTGCCGTTTACAGCCGGGTTTGTACCGGGCCGTATGCTCACAAAAGACAACCTGTATGAGTGGTCGAGTAAAACGATGATTTGCATCGCCATCTCGACCATCGTCCTCGGCGCCTGGGCCCAGCGGGACCAAATCGAAGGAGTCCTCGATCGGCTTACGTCCCTTCAATGGGGAATTGCTTATCTGGCCGTCGCCCGCTCTCTCTTCGTAATCAACGTAGCAGCCCTCCTGTGGCGCTTCTATCTTGTCCTCTTTTATAAGCCCGCCCGGACGTGTACGGACAGCGAATTGCCGACCTGCACCGTCATCATTCCTGCTTACAATGAAGGCCGTCACGTAGCCGACACCATCGACAGTGTGGCGGCCAGCGATTATCCGACCGACAAACTCCAAATTATCGCCGTCGATGACGGCAGTGCTGACGACACATGGGAGTGGATTCAGCAGGCTGCCGCCCGACATCCTCATCTGGTCACGCCGCTTCGGCTCAAACGCAACAGCGGAAAGCGAAAAGCCCTGTACGAAGGTTTTATTCGGAGCAATGCGGAGATTTTGGTCACCATCGACAGCGACTCCCTCATTGAGAAAAACACGCTGCGCAATCTCGTCAGTCCTTTTATTACCCAAGCCAACGTCGGCGCTGTCGCCGGAAACGTTCGAGTGCTCAACCAGCATCAGGGACTGATTCCCAAGATGCTCGATGTTTCTTTTGCCTTCAGTTTTGATTTTATCCGCGCCAGCCAAAGCCAGGTTGACTCCGTCCTTTGCACCCCTGGCGCTCTGTCCGCCTATCGACGGGACCTCGTGATGAAGGTTCTGCGTGTATGGATGAATCAGCGCTTCCTCGGACAAAAATCCAACATTGGTGAAGACCGGGCGATGACCAACCTCATCCTCAAGCAGGGATTCGCGGTTAAGTTTCAGTCCAATGCCGTCGTCTTCACGCAGGTTCCCGTCCGCTACAAGGGCTTGTGCAAAATGTTCCTTCGGTGGGCCCGCAGCAATATCCGGGAAACAATCGTGATGGCCCGTTTTGTCTTCAAACCCTTCCGGACCAACCGCCTCGGAGCCCAGCTGAATTTCCTCCACAGCGTGGTCAACCTGTTCGGGGCAACTATTATGATTTTCGGCACGCTCGGCTGCCTCCTCTGGGAACCCCAGGCCTTTTTGGCCCAACTCCTTTTGGGGGCGGAGATGATGGCGATTATCCCCGGCACGTTTTATGCTCTCAAGTACCGCTCCAGCAACGCCCTCTGGGCCTTTGCTTATTCGCTTTTCTGGCTGGCCGGCCTTTTCTGGATCAGCCCCTATGCCCTCCTGACCGTCGGCAACAACAAATGGCTCACCCGCACCCTGCCCGCCCCCGGCACCGTCACCGCTGCAGCCGTCAGACAGCCCGTAAAACCCGCCGGCAGCCCTGTCAGCCGCACCCTTCTGCCCGTCTGAGTACGAGCACACGCGAGGGAACGAATAGCCGCTCCAAAAAGGCAACAGTCAACAAACCGCTTCCTGGCGCGTTCTGTATACACAGCGTCTGGGCAACAGAAGAGCTCCGTCTTAGACGTTTCTTTTGGAACATCCTGTTTGGATTGGGGAATTTGAGAAAGATATTGGGATTCAAATCTTTCTTTCCACTCCATTACATTCAGGCAAAATAGAAAAATCGGCGACAGGACAATTCGTTGCAAAATTCAATATTTTCTGTAACAATGGCGAGGATTGACCGTCTAAAGAGCGGGAATCTTGTTATCTGCGGTGCAAGCCGGCAACTTGAATCCAAAAAGGACTCTCAAACGTGAAAAAGAAACAGAAAGTTATCCTGTTTGTCGGGATTGGCTTGGTTCTTCTGATTTCCTGCTGCGGCCTTCTTTCCCATCAGATGAAAAAGAAGGCCCTGGCCAAAACGACGCTGAAGGTGCGCACGGAAGTCGTGAAACGGGGCGAACTGGTGGAAACAGTGAACGCCCCCGGCGACATTCAGCCCCGAACGAAGGTCGATATCAGCGCCAAGGTGTCAGCCCGCATCACAGAACTGCCCTACAAAGAAGGCGAAACCGTCACAGCAGGCAATCCAAACGCCGACCCGCCGATTCCGCCGTCCGTGCTGGTGCGTCTGGACGACCGGGATATGGTCAGCCGACTGAACAGCGCTGAAGCAACCTACGAGGCCCAAAAGGCCCAGATTGAGGTCGAAAAGGCCCGGATTTTCAGCCAGAAGGCCTCACTGGCGGGACAAAAGAGCCGCCTGGAGCAGGCCCGTCAGGACTTCGAACGCCAAAAGAAACTCTTCGAAAGTCAGGACATCAGCCAGTCCGCCTATGACCAGGCCCGGACATCTTTTGAAGAGCTGCAGGCCCAGGTTGAAGCCGCTGAAAAGAACCTGCAGGCCGCCCAGCTGAATCTGGTTGTGATGGAGCACAATCTGCGGGCGGCTCAGGCCCGTGTGGAGGAAGCCCGCGAAGCCCTCAGCTATACCACGATTACCGCTCCGATAGACGGCGTAATTACCCGCCTGAACGCCGAGGTCGGCGAGGTCGTGATGACCGGCACAATGAACAATCCCGGCACAGTGATTCTGACGGTAGCGGACCTGTCCCAAATGATTCTGAATGCACAGGTCGATGAAAGCAACATCGGGCGCGTCAAGGTCGGCCAGCCCGCCAAAGTTCACGTCCAGGCCTTCTGGGAAGAGGAGTTCAAGGGCACCGTGCACTCCATCGCCCTGACCAGCAGCCGCTCCACCACCACCGGCGCCAAATATTACGAAACCAAGATTCTGCTGGAAGGAGACGTGGGCAAATTGTACACAGGCCTGACGGCCGATGTGAACATCGAAGTCGCCCGCTATCAGGGTGTGCTGCTGGTGCCCAGCCAGGCGGTGCTCGAACGGCGAATCGATGATTTGCCGGAGGACGTCCGCAAAAATAACCCGCTGGTGGACCCCAAAAAATCATTTCTGACGGTGGTATTTCGCCTGATTGACGGCAAGACTCGAATTACACCCGTGCGCGTCGGCCCCAGCGACCTGCTCAATACCCTCATCGAGGCAGGACTGAACGAAGGCGACAAAATCATCGTCGGCCCCTATAAAATCCTCGAAACCCTTCAGAATGATATGCCTGCCGAAGAAATCGCCGAATCCCGAGAAGACGGCCATGACGCCTAATGATGTGCTGATTTCCCTCAAAAACATCCATCGCCGCTATCGCGTCGGCAGCGAAACAGTCCATGCCCTGCGAGGCGTCAATCTGCAGGTGCGGCGCAATGAATACGTGGCGATCATGGGCCACAGCGGTTCCGGCAAAAGCACCCTGATGAACATCCTCGGCTGTCTGGACCGGGCGGACGAAGGCACTTACGAGCTTAACGGCATCCTGACGACGGAAATGAGCGGAGCCCAGCTGGCCCAGATACGAAATGAACAGATCGGATTTGTGTTTCAGTCGTATGAGCTGCTGCCGCGGCTGAATGCCCTGAAAAACGTGGAGCTGCCTCTGCTGTATTCGAGGGTCGGTTTCCGGGCACGACGGCGAATGGCACAGGAGGCCCTCGAACGGGTGGGTCTGGCCGAACGAATGCACCATCGGCCCAACCAGCTCAGCGGCGGCGAAAAACAGCGTGTGGCCGTCGCCCGGGCACTCGTTGCCCGTCCCAGTCTGCTCCTGGCCGATGAGCCGACCGGCAACCTCGACACCCAGACCAGCCAGAGCATTATGGCCCTGTTTGAAACCCTTTATCAGCAGGGACAGACGATCATTCTGGTGACACACGAAGCGGATATCGCCTGTCATGCCCGGCGCATCGTTCGAATGCGGGATGGACAAATCATCAGCGACCTGCCGGTCGAGCAGGACCCCGCCTGGGCCCTGCTGCACCCGACGGGCTCTGTGCCTCAAAAGGAGAACCGATGAAGACGCTGCTGCTGACACCGCTGATTTTTCTGCGTCTGCTCCTCCAGAGCATCCTGCTGGCCTTAGGACAAATCTGGGTCAACAAAACCCGCGGTCTTCTGACAACGCTGGGCATTATTATCGGCGTGGCCTCTGTGACAGCGGTCGTGGCCGGGATGAACGGGATGAATGCGATGATTATGGAGAACTTTGAGTTCTTCGGCACCAAAAAAATCTTCCTCTGGCCCGAGCGGCCCCGTACCGGTGCCCAGAAAAACACCAACTGGTGGGAAATCCGCTTCCGTCCCGAGCAGTTTGAAGGCGTCCTGGAACACTGCCCCTCCGTCGAATATCTGACGCTGATGAGCCGAGTGGGCAATATGACCGCCCGCTACAAAGACCACACAGCGGAAAATGTGCAGGTGACCGGCGTTGAAGAAAGCTGGTTTAAGATTGAAAACCGCCCCATCAGCCGCGGCCGTCCTTTCTCTTATCTTGACCAGCGTCAGGCACGCCGGGTCTGTGTCATCCCGCAAAAACTCCAGGAAAAACTGTATCTGGACCGCGACTGCATCGGACAGACCATTCAGCTGGATTATCATACTTTTCTGATTATCGGCATCGTCGAAGAAAGGCCCCGGGCCTTTTTTGAAGGACAGGGAGACCGCATCGAAGTCTTTATCCCCTTCCAGACGGCCCAGTCGATTCGCGAATCCTGGATTGAGGCGATGGCCTCCTGCAAAAGCACAGATTTAGCCGAAGAGGCCAAGGCGGAACTGACCTTCTTTCTGCGGAAAATGCGGAAGGTGCCACCGGGAGAACCCAACAACTTCGGCGTCTTCTTTATGGAAAGTGAAGTCGCCAAAGTCCGTTCGATGATGGCCATGCTCAGTTTGGTGGCCGCGGCCATTGTGAGCATTTCCCTGGTGGTCGGCGGAATCGGGATTATGAATATTATGCTCGTATCCGTCTCAGAACGAACAAGAGAAATCGGCCTGCGAAAGGCCGTCGGGGCCAAGGCATCCGCTATTCTGATGCAGTTTCTGGTCGAAGCCGTCGTGCTCTGCCTGATTGGAGGATTGATTGGGCTGGGTCTGGGGCACCTGCTGGCCAAGCTCATTTCACAGACCGCCGGCTTTCTGGCCAAAGCCCAGGTCCCCGGCTGGGCAACCCTGCTGGCTGTGGGATTTTCCACCGCCGTCGGCATCTTTTTCGGAATGTTTCCGGCCGTCAAAGCGGCCCGTCTGAATCCTATTGAGGCCCTGCGTCATGAATAAAAAACACGCTCTGCTCGGATGGCTTGTCGGACTGTCTCTTCTTTTGCTCGGCTGCGATACAACTCCGGAACCGGTTTCGTTTTATGAAGCAAAGGCCAAGCCGGAAAAACTGCGACAAATTGAGCCGCTGATTCTTCCGGCGGCGGAACCCAACGAACAGCCCCAGCCCCCCGCTCCCCTGCCGGAGGAAATCCGGCTGACCCTCGAACAGTGCCGGGCCTGGGCACTGGAAAACAATCTCGGACTGAAGGCCGAACTGCTCAGTCCGACAATCGCCGCCGAAGCCCTCAGTGCTGAGGAGGCCAAATTTGAGGCATCGTTCTTCAGCCGCATTCAGTATTCCAAAACAGACCGTCCGGTCGGAACCGCCCTTTTTGTCCAGGGCTCCAGCACGGAATCAGCCACGGTGGATTTGGGCGTTCAGATGCCCCTGCAGACGGGCGGCACCCTGACGGTGGATTTGGTGGACAATCGAACTCTCACAAACCAGACTTCATTTTTCCTGAATCCTTCCTACTCCACCGGTCTGGCTTTCTCCATCAGCCAGCCGCTGCTTCGGAATGCCGGGCATCGAGCTTCTATGTACTCCATCCGTCTCCGCCGGTATGACCAGCAGATAGCCGAGGCCCGTACAAAACTGGAAGTCATTTCCGTACTGGCGGCGGCGGATCGGGCGTATTGGCGTCTGGCGGCGGCCCGCAAGGAACTGGAGGTCCGGCTTCAGCAGTATGACCTGGCCAAGGCTCAATTGGAACGGGCTCAGCGGATGGCGGCGGCAGGCCAGACAGCCGAAGTGGAAGTCCTTCGGGCTCAGGCCGGAATGGCCTCGCAGGCCGAGCAGATTATCTTAGCGGAAAACAACCTTCGGGCCCGTCAGCGGGAATTAAAAAGGATTGTCAATCAGCTGAATCTGCCGGTCCAATCACCCGTGCGGCTGATTCCGGCCACGGAACCGGATTTGGTTCGATACGAACTGGATACAAAAGATTTGGTCGCCAAAGCAATCGAAAACCGAATGGAGCTGCTGGAGATGGAACTCCAGATTGCCCGTCAGGTCAGCACGATTGACTATCTGAAAAATCAGGCCCTGCCGGTCGTCAACCTCGAATATACCTACAATATCAACGGCTTAGGCCCCACACGAAACGATTCCTACGATTTGCTTCAGGAAAATCGTTTTGCCGACCACCGATTAGGATTAACCCTGCTGATTCCGCTGGGCAATGAAGCCGCCAAAAGCAACCTGCGGGCCGCCTTTTATCAGCGGATGCAGCTGCTGGCCACCCAGGAAAACCGCAAGTCGCTCATTGAGATGGAAGTCCTGAACGCCGTCGATCAGGCACAGGCCAACTGGCAGCGGATTCTGGCCGCCCGCCAAAATGTTCTGCTGGAGGCCCGGCTGGTCGAAGCGGAAATCCGCCAGTTCGAAAACGGCCTTCGAACCTCGACCGATGTTCTGGAGGCCCAGGCCCGTCTGGCCAACGCCCAGAGTGCTGAGATTCGCGCCGTCACGGAATATCAAATCTCCCTGGTGGACCTGGCCTACGCAACCGGAACCCTCATGGGAGCCGCCAAGGTGGATTGGGAGCCCATCACCGTCCGCCGATAACTCTCCAAAAATTTCCGCTGTTCCGATAATCTGAACAGGTTTCCGGCCTGCCCTCATCCTCTTTTTTGGTTTTTTCAAAACAATTCTTCTTTCCCAAAAACCAGTAAATTATCGGACTCCTGAAAACTCTCCAGAAACGATTCCCAAAACCGCTGTTTTGCTTAAGAAGGAGGAAAGACCATCCGATACACATAGCGTCCAAAAAGGAGCCAAGGGCAAAACCTCCCCCTGTCAGCTTTCCTGGGCATTAAAAAGCGAGAGACAAAATTGAAGCGATGGAAAGGAATTTGCTGCTTTCTTCTGTGTACAGCGCTGGCTTGCACAGCCGCGGAAACGGAAGATTCCCCTTCAGCCCAGATGGACCTGTTTGAACTGCCGCTGGAGGCCCTGATGGAGATTGAAATCACCTCCTCCGCCCGCCGCCCCCAGTCCATCAACCGTGCCACGCGCGCCGTTTACATCATCACCGCCGAGGATATCCGGCAGGCCGGGCCGACCCGAATCGACGACCTGTTTCGTCTGGTTCCCGGAATGGATGTCTTTCAAACCAAAGGTCTTGTTTCAGCCGTCGGCAGCCGCGGCTATGTCAAATGGAACAATGAACGAATGCAGATTCTTCTGGACGGACGGCCCTTGTACGACCCCTATCTGGGCGGCGCCCTGTTTTACCTGCACCCGATTTTTCTGGAGGAAATCGAACGCATTGAAGTCATTCGCGGGTCCGCCGGTGTGGCCTGGGGCGTCAACGCGATGAACGGCGTCATCAACATCATCACCAAAAAAGCCGCCGACACACAGGGCGGACTCGTCTATGCCGCCGCCGGCAATAACGGCCTGCTTCACAGTTTCCTCCGATACGGCGGGACCGTAGACAATATTTCCTGGCGGGCCATGCTCGGACACCTGGCCAATGACGGATTTGTCCGGGAAAACGGACGCCGAGTGCCGGATGACTACAGCGCTTTCCTGAGCACCGGCCGGGCGGAAGTCCGATTATCAGAAGACTCGACCCTGACGCTCACAGGCGGACATCAAAACGCCTATTCCAATAACGAAACGCTGGACTATTTCAATCTCCAGTGGGAGAAACGGCTGGAGGACGGAAGCATCTGGCAGATACGCTGGACGGAAAGTTATATCTTCCGCGACAAATCCACCAATTATTACTCCGGCTCGAACAACTGGCTTTACAACCGGGCGGACATCCGCTCCCGAGAAGAAATCCTCGAAATCCAGCACAATTTCCAAACCGGCCGGCACAATATCGTCTGGGGAGCCGACTTTACACGGGATATCTACCGCAGCCATCCGCTGAATGACCAGAAGAATACTATTCCGGAGGATTTCGATAACAATCAGGGCAGCATCTTTCTCGAAGACGAAATCACACTGGCCGATACCCTCTGGCTGACGCTCGGCTGGCGCGGACACTACAACCAGCTGACCCATTTTGACTGGGCGGCCAACAGCGCTCTGGTCTGGGAGTTTATCCCCAAACATTTCCTCCGCGGAGCCGTCGCCCGCTCCTTCCGCCGACCGACCCTCTGGCAGATGTTCCGCTGCGGCCCGCTCAAATATGAAGGCCGACTGCGCGTCGAAGGAGAGGGCAATGACGAGCTGGATAACGAAACGATGATTTCCTATGAACTCGGTTATCGCGGTCAGTGGGCCGACAACCTGTCCGTTAACATCGAGGGATATCTCAATCAGGACAAGGATATGATGGCCCTTCGGAAAGGACTCCTTCAGGAATCTCAGCCGTGGCTGCCGGGCTCCGACTGGGTGGAACAAGACTGGTACAACCAGTGGGATAACGTATACAGTGTCACAACCTACGGCATCGAAAGCAGCATCGAATGGCAGCCGACCGCCTGGTGGCTCGTGCGGGGATTCCATACCTATCTCCATCAAACCAAACGCAATGAGCTGACCAACTGGCGCACCGGCGAAACCGGCATCATCTTAAGTCCCAAGCACCGGGTCGGCCTGACAAACCGCTTCAAACTGGATGAAGTCACCACGCTGAACACCCAGCTGTACTGGACCGACACCGCCACTCCATACCTCGAATACATCCCGGGCAAGCCCTTCTGGCGGCTGGATGTGCGTCTGTCCCGGCGGCTCTGGAACGACCGGGCGGAAATCGCTGTCGGGGGCATGAACCTGCTGGACCGCTCTCACCCCGAAGGCGGCTATGACTGGGCAACCGGCCGGTATAACGAGGTCCCACGGCAGCTGTATCTGGAGTTTTCCTGCCGCTTCTGACCGCCCGACACAGTCAGCAAAACAGCTTCTGCCGCAGGAAAAAACGCCCCGACTCATTCCTTGGACCAGATTCGCGTATTCAGATTCAGGTCCTCGACCACCCCCACCGCCAGCTGAATATCTCCACAATATTCCCGGAGGGTCTGGAAATCCAGCAGACTTCGAAAGAGTTTCGGCTCAAACAAAGGCCGGTCAAACCAAACAGCCAGATAGAGTTTGGAATCGACAAAAGACAAAAAGATTCGCCGCCCGGTCTTTTGGCGAAACTGAAGAATGCGTTCCATCAGAGAGGGGGAAAGAATATATCGGGCTTCAATCGGGTCCTGCCCATACACGACAAACTCTTTTTCAAACCGGGGGTCTTCGAGGACAATCAGGTTTGGACGAGCCGGATTCAGAGACTGGAGGGTTTTGCCGAAGCGTCCCAACAGTTTTTCCGCTGTATCCGGCAAAACAAAGGTTTTGGTGCGAAAATGCTTGGGAAAGTCGGCCATGAAAAAAAGACCGCGAAAAATCGTCTGAACAGTCGTCGTTTTGCCGCTCCTTTGGATATGCTGGGCCAAAATCTCCGAAAACTCAATGCGAGTCTTGCCGACTAGTCCCCAGACTCGATCATCTCCCTTATAAACGTTCGGCCTTGTCTGAAACAGTTCAGACCGAAGAAACTCCGCCTGGGCAATTTTCCCTTTGGGGTCATACTGCAGACCGGGCTCCAGAAAGCAGACCAGACGCCGGATAATCCGCTCCTTAAAATCCCTTTGATACCCCCACCCCAAAATCACCAAAAACCCGACGAAAAGAAACAGCATCACCAGCATCGGCACAATCACGGCTGCCGGCTCCTCCGTGGCTGCAAAGAAAGGGCCCGCTAAAAATAATCCGCCCCCCAGAAGCACACTCAAACCGATTGCCAGCCCTGCCAAAATCTGTCGACGCTTTTTCTCCAGAACCTTCAAATCCGGAAGAAGGGCCTGTTCATAAAAGGTCTTGACTTCCTCAAGAGTTTTCAACCTCACCTCTCCTGCTTATGTCTGCCCCAATGAGGCCTTCGGAACCACCCGCTCGGACGCCTCGATTTGAAAAAGTTCCTGACGCCGAAAACCGAACAGGGCCGCCAGCAGATTCGTCGGAAACATCTCCACAGCATTATTGTAATCGGTCACAGCGGCATTGAACGCACGCCGTGCCGCTGAAATCTGCTCTTCCAGCTCATTCAGGGTCCGCTGCAGATGCAGAAAATTCTCCGAGGCCTTCAGGTCCGGATACCGCTCCGCAACCCCGCGAACGACACCGACCAGCTGCGTCATCAGGTTGTCGAGGGTTACCTTCTGTTCTGTTGAAAGAGCCCCGCTCAACGCCTTTGCACGCAGTTCGCTGACTTTTTCGAACAGCTGCCGCTCGTGTTCGACATACCCTTTCACCGCCGCAACAAGGTTCGGCACAAGGTCCCAACGCTTTTTGAGCATTGCATCCATCGTCCCGAAGATGTTGCGGATTTGGTTGCGTTTGGAAACCAGAGAGTTATACCCCCCGATGACAAATATCCCGAGCCCAAGTACAGTCAGCCCCAGAATCCAGAAAAACATCTGCAGCTCCTTAATTGCTTCGAATCCCGAGAAACCATACCGACTTTTTCTGACTCCGTCAATAAAAAGAGGGGTTCTCCCCGGCGGCTGTTTCAAAAATCTTTGCTTTTTCCGGGCGAGTCTGATTCTTGTAAAATCCCTTTTTTTATGCTATAAGGGAAAGGACATCCGAGACTGATAAAAACATAACTTACGTATGGACGGGACCTTAGAATGAGTCAGACGCTCACTTACAAAATCCTGCAGCAGCATCTGGTTGAAGGAAAACTTCAGCCGGGCGAGCCCATCGGCATCCGTATCGACCAAACCCTCACCCAGGACGCCACGGGAACAACGGTTTTTTTGCTGTTTGAGTCCATGGGACTTGCCCGTGTCCGGACGGAGCTGTCCGTCAGTTATGTGGACCACAATATGGCGCAGTTCGGACCGGAAAATCACAATGACCATCTCTACCTGCAAAGCATCGCCCGCAAGGTGGGCGTCTATCACTCCCGTCCCGGCAACGGCATCTGCCATCAGGTTCATCTTGAACGGTTCGGCAGACCGGGGGCGACGCTGCTGGGCAGCGATTCCCACACCCCCACCTGCGGCGGACTGGGAATGCTGGCCATTGGTGCCGGCGGACTGGATGTCGCCTCCGCGATGGGCGGAGGGGCTTTTTATCTGACCTGTCCCAAAGTCATCGGCGTTCACCTGACCGGACGGCTTCCGGAGTGGGTCTCCAGCAAAGATATCATCCTCAAGCTGCTGAGCATTCTGACGACAAAAGGAAACGTGGACTGTGTGATTGAATATTTCGGGCCGGGCGTGCAGACGCTCACCGTCCCGCAGCGGGCCACCGTGACCAATATGGGCGCTGAACTGGGCGTGACAACCAGCATCTTCCCCAGCGACGAAATGACCGAACAATTTCTGGCCGCCCAGAATCGACCGCAGCATTACCGCCCGCTGGCCGCCGACCCGGATGCTCATTACGACCGCATCATTGAAATCAATCTGTCCAAACTGGTCCCGATGGCGGCCTGTCCCTCCTCACCGGACAATGTCGTACCCGTGGAGGAAATCGCCGGACGAAAAATTCATCAGGTCGTCATCGGCAGCTGCACCAACTCCAGTTATGCAGATTTGATGATTGCCGCCGAAATCCTCAAAGGGCGAAAAATCGACCCGTCGGTTGAGTTCGGCATCGCCCCCGGCAGCCGTCAGGTGCTTCAGATGATTACCCGCAGCGGGGCCTTGGCCGACCTGCTGGCCGCCGGCGCGCGGCTTCTGGAAAGTGCCTGCGGCCCCTGCATCGGGCAGGGCTTCTCACCGGGTGATGGTACCGTCACCCTGCGGACCTTCAACCGCAATTTTGCCGGCCGGACCGGAACCAAGGGCGACCAGTGTTATCTGGTCAGCCCGGAGACGGCGGCGGCCTCCGCCATTATGGGGGAAATTACTGACCCGCGCAGTCTCAAAGAGATGATTGGACTGCGGTATCCGACCATCAAACTGCCGAAAGAATATCTGATTGATGACAGCATGATTGACCCGCCCCTTTCTCCGGAAGAGGCTGTCTCTGCCGTGGTTATCCGAGGACCCACAATTGTCGTCCCCGAGTCGCCCAAACCCCTGCCGGAAACACTGACCGGACAGGTCCTTCTCAAGTGCGGGGATAAAATCACCACCGACCACATTATGCCGGCCGGCGCCTTCCTCAAATACCGCTCCAACGTACCGGAATATTCCAAATATGTCTTCAACAGTTTCAATGAGGAAGGCAAACCGACCTTTGCCCAGCGCTGTCTGGCCCTGAAAAAGCAGGGCCTGTGCGGGATTGTCGTCGCCGGCGAAAGCTACGGCCAGGGCTCCAGCCGCGAGCACGCGGCCCTGTGCCCGATGTATCTGGGGCTGCGGGCGGTTTTGGCCAAATCCATCGAACGCATTCACCGGGCCAACCTGATTAATTTTGCCATCGTGCCGATTGAGTTCACCGACCCGGCCGATTATGACAGAATCCAGATGGATGATATGCTCGAAATCCCCGATCTGACCGGTGCCGTCCGCAGCGCTAATGAGGTGGAAATCTTCAACCGTACACAGGGATTTTCCTTCAAAGGCCGTCTGGTCCTCTCTCATCGGGACCGGGAAATCCTGCTGGCCGCCGGTCTGCTCAACTACGCCAAAAAGAAGGCCATGCCGTCATGAACGAAAAACAGACTGTCATTACCTTGTTTGGAACCAGCCGTGCCGGCGAGCAGGACGAGGTCTTCCGCTCCGCCGAGCAGATGGGGGCCCTGCTGGCCCGCAGCGGCTATGCGGTCGCCAACGGCGGCTACGGCGGCGTGATGCTGGCTTCCGCCCGTGGGGCGGCCTCTGTCGGCGGACGAGTCATCGGCGTAACCTGCCGCGCCTTCAAGCGAAGCCCGAATCCCTACCTGACTGAGGAAATCCCGACGGATACCCTCACGGAGCGGCTGGCTTCGCTGATTCGGCTCGGCAGTGCCTATCTGGTCTTTGCCGGCGGGACCGGCACTCTGCTTGAACTGGCCGACGTCTGGGAACACAAAAACAAAGGGTTTCCGGGAACTGACAAGCCGATTATCCTGATGGGAAACTTCTGGCAGCCGCTGGTGCAGATGATGGCCCAGGCCGACCCAAAAAGCACTCGCTGCATTCGAACCGCCGAAACCCCTTCAGAAGTCCTGACCATTCTTCAGCAAGAGGGACTCCGATGAAAAACATATTGCCTCTTTTTGCGGCACTGTTGGCAGTGGCCTTTATACAATTCGCTGCGGGAGCGGAAAAGCCCAAAACCCGTCCTTTGCCCGAAGGTCTGGAGCTGCGGCAGGTCGAAGGGGTCGCCCGGCTCAACGAGAAAACAAAGGCCTGGCGTTTCAGCCCGCTTACAACGCTCACCAGTCGCGGCCTGACAATTGTTCCGGAAACAGAACTGACCATCCTGCCTTCCAGTGCACTCGAAAAAATCCTCTCCTATGCCGGAACGGAAAACCAGGTTCAGGTTCGCATTGACGCCGTCGTAACGCAATACCAAAACGGCAACTTCCTGTTTATTTTTGATGCGGCCCCTCTGAAGGGTTCCTCCGAGGCCGAGAAACAGCCGGCTAGTTCCAAGCCTACGGAAGCGGAAATGAAAAATGTCCTGCGGGCGGCCGCCGACCCCAATGAATCCTCTGTAATTCCGCCGGATATCCTCAAGCGAATGAAGCCGGCCCAGAAAACCGATTTTGCCCGAATGGCACAGACGGCTCCCGCCGCCGTCAAAGAAGATACGATGCTTGTCAGTCGAACCGGACGCTTCGTCCGCCTCGGTCCGGCGGGCGAGTTTGTCCTGGACGGTTTCGGAAGAAACGTAGCCGAACAGTCTTTTGTCCTGCTGCCCTGCCGGACGCTCGAGCAGGTCGAGCAGCAGCACAGACAGTCGCTCGAACGCATGCGGTTCCGTGTATCCGGCGTGCTGACCACCTTTCGAGGACGAACCTTTCTGCTCCTTCAGGGGGCCGCCCGAACCTATACACACGGCAACTTTACTCCATAATTTTTTCTGTCAGGAGCGTTTGTGTGAGCGGAACACTGGACTCCATTCTGCTGATTGCCGGACAGCCGGACTTTGAGGCCAAAAGCCGACGTCTGCTGGAAGAACATTCGATGCGGGCCTTTCTGGAGGGTAAACACGACCTGGCCGAGTCCGTTCGTCAGATTGTCGCCGATGTCGGGCGGCGAGGCGATGCAGCCCTGTGCGAATACAGCGAACGGTTTGACCGAGTCCGCCTGTCGCCGCAGGAGTTTCGCATCCCGCCCAAAGACCTCGAAAAGGCGCACAAGCAGCTGCCCCCCGACCTGCTGAAATCCCTCCGCAAGGCCGTCCGGAATGTCCGCAAGTACCAGTCGGCGATTTTCATCGGCCGAAAAAACCGCCATCCCGGTATTCGCTATCTTCCGCTGGGGCGGGTTGCCGTCTGTGTACCCGGCGCCAGCGCCCCCCTGCCGAGTACCCTGATTATGACCGCCGTGCCGGCCCAGGTGGCGGGCGTCAAAGAAATCGCCGTCCTCTCCCCGCCCCGCTGGCAGGGAAGCATCCATCCGGTCATCCTCGGCCTGTGCCGGGAATTGAACATCACAGAGGTTTACCGGCTGGGCGGAGCCCATGCCGTCGCAGCAATGGCCTTCGGCACCCAAACCATTCGCAAGGTCGACAAAATCGTCGGACCCGGCCACGATGTCGTCCAGCTGGCCAAAAAAGAGGTCTTCGGGCTGGTGGATATTGATTCCTTCGCCGGCCCCAGCGATGTGCTGATTGTCGCCAACCGCCAGGCCGACCCGGACTGGGTAGCATCTGACATGCTCAGCCAGGCCGAACACAATCCCGGCGCCGGGATTGTCGTCACTGATTCACCGGATTTTGCCCGAAAGGTCCTGGCGGCACTCGAAGAGCAGCTGCCCCAGCTGGATAGGACGGAAGGCACACGCCGATGCCTGCTCGAATCCAGCGGCATTCTGGTTTTTCCGTCGCTGGATGCAGCAATTAACTGGGCAAATGAGTTTGCCGCCGAACACGTCCAGGTCCAATGCGGCCGGCAGAGCCGAGCCGTCGCCCGCCGGCTGCAGAACGCCGGTGCTGTGTTTGTCGGCCCCTATTCGCCGGTAGCCGTCGGGGATTACTGGGCCGGCCCCAGCCATACCCTCCCCACTCGACAGACCAGCCGATATTTCAGCGCCCTGACCAGCAACGATTTTGTCAAATCCATCAGCTGGATTGAATACACGCAGGAACAGCTTCGCCGCAGTGCGGAAGATATTATCCGGCTGGCTCAAACGGAGGGTCTGGATGCCCATGCCAAAAGCATTCAGAAACGCCTTCGGAAACAGCCGCCGAAGAAAGGATAATCTATGGAACCGGTTGAAGAAGCCGTCTGCTTATTCCAGAAAGGATACAACTGTGCTCAGGCGATTCTGGCCGTCTGGTGCGAGCGGTTCGGGCTCCCGCAGGAAACCGCCGTCAAACTGGCCGGCGGGCTGGGCGGCGGCATCGGACGAAACGGCGAAATCTGCGGTGCCCTGACCGGGGCCGTTCTGGTGCTCGGTTTGCGCTACGGCACAGCTGACCCTCAGGACAAGAACACCAAATACGACCTGTACCGCAGGACCCGCGAGCTGATGTATCGCTTCAAAGACCACGCCGGCTCGCTCTACTGCCGAGAGCTGCTCGGCTTCGATATGGCCGCTCCGGAGGGGCTGGCCGCCTCGCAGAAACCGGGCGCCTTTGACGAATGCCCGCAGTTTGTCCGCATCGCCGCAGAATTACTGGAGAAAATGCTCGAATAAGAAAGGAGCCGAACATGCCGCTGAAACAACACATTATCCTGGGTGTACACATTACAGACCGAATTCACCATGTCGATTCCGTCCAGCATCTTCTGACGGAATACGGCTGCAGCATCCGGACCCGTCTGGGCCTGCACGAAGCCGAGGCCGGATACTGCTCCCCCAATGGACTGATTCTGCTCGAAATGACCGATGACGAAAAAACCGCCGATGAACTGGCGGCCAAACTCAACAAAATCGAAGGCGTCGAAGTCAAGAAAATGCTTTTCAACCACCCCTAATGATGAGGCTCTTGCGGATGCTTACGGATAATATCCTCAACCTGATCGGCAATACGCCCCTGATTCAGCTGCGGGGAGAGCCCATCTATGCCAAGGCGGAGTTTCTCAATCCGGGTGGCAGCATCAAGGACCGCGTGGCCCTGGCCATGCTCGAAGGGGCCGAGCGGGACGGCAAGCTCAAACCTGACTCCATCATCGTCGAACCCACCTCCGGCAATACCGGCATCGGCATTGCCCTCGTCGGGCGGCTGAAGGGCTACAAAGTCCGTATCGTGATGCCCGAAAATATGAGCGTTGAACGCAAGAAACTCATCAAAGCCCTCGGAGCCGATTTGATTTTGACTCCCGCCGAAAAAAGCATCGCCGGCGCCGTCGAAACGGTCGAACAAATGCAGGCCGAAGACCCCCGCGTCTTTGTTCCGCAGCAGTTCAAGAATCCCGACAATCCCCGTATTCATTATGAACAAACGGCCGTGGAACTATGGCGGCAGATGACCGGCGATATTGCCTGTTTCGTCGCCGGCGTCGGCAGCGGCGGCACCCTGCAGGGCATCGGACGTTTCCTGCGGGAGCACAAACCCGATGTGCGAATCGTCGCCGTTGAACCCAAAGACGTATCCGCCCTGCTGGGGCACGAACCCGGCCTGCATCAGATTCAGGGCATCGGCGACGGCTTCATTCCCGACATTCTGGATGTTTCTCTGGTGGATGAAGTCATCGAGGTCACCGATGAAGACGCCATTGAAACCACCCGGCAGTTGAGTATGAAACACGGCCTGCTGGTGGGCATCTCCTCCGGAGCCAATATCTGGGCAGCCAGACAGATGGCCGCCCGAATCAAAGGAAATATCGCTACAGTGCTTCCGGACCGTGCCGAACGATACTTCAGCACCGCCCTGCTGTAAAAGGAAAACCGATGGATTATCAAACCCTGAAAAATCGGCTGCTGGAGTTCCGCCGACGGCGGGATTGGGAGCAGTTTCACGACCCGAAAAATCTGGCGGAAGGGCTGATTATCGAGGCAGGCGAACTGCTCGAAAATTTTCTGTGGAAGCAGCCCGCTGAATGCAGACAACTGACGGAAATCGAGCGGAAAAGGGTGGAAGAGGAAATCGGCGATATTTTCGCCTTTTTGATTTATTTATGCTGCGAACTGGACATCGACCCCTTCGAGGCCGCCCGCCGAAAAATCGAAATTAATGAGCAAAAATATCCGGTTGAAAAATCCAAGGGCCGGAGCACCAAATACAAAGACTTATAACTTCTCCGAGAATTCTTTCGGAGTCGCCGCAAAGAGAAAGCCGAATCTTGGCCTTCCAATGCCTTCTTTCTCAGGAAGATGAATGGGATGAAGCTCCGGCAGGAACAGATTCCCTCGGCGGATTTTTTGTATCATAATATTTCAGGGCCTCTCGAACCATAGGTTTAAATTCCTCTTCGAGCTTCCACGGCTTGGTGATGAACTTGTAAATGTGCCCTTCATTAATGGCCGTCAGCAAAGTTGTAATCTGGGTATAGCCGCTCAAGACCATTCGCACAATGTCCGGATACAGCTCCCGCACTTTGCGGAGAAGTTCCAGACCGTTCATCTCCGGCATCCGCATGTCGGTTACGATTACATGGACTTTGTTCTTTTTGAGAATCTCGAGGGCCTCCGCCCCGCTGTTGGCAAACAGACAGAGGTAGGGCTCATCCATCAGACCTCGCCGCAGCGACTGCAAAAGCCGTACTTCATCATCTACAAACAGAACGGTAGGATTTTCCATATCTCACCTCTTATTTCAGCATTACCGATTTTACACAGAATAGGGTTCAGACTGTTCCTGCAAAATTCGGTCTGTCGTCTCTTTCGGACCTTCCCGAGGCAGTTTTATCGTAAATTTTGTGCCTTTTCCAACCTCGCTGTCCACCAGAATCTGCCCCTGGTGTTTGCTCACCACGATATCATACGAAACGCTTAAACCAAGCCCAGTGCCTTTTCCGGCTGGCTTGGTGGTAAAAAACGGGTCAAAAATCTTGGAACGAATCTCGGGAGGAATTCCCGGACCGTCATCTTCAATTTCACACACCACAAATTCCCCCTCCTGGCGCGTTCGGATGAAAATATGTCCGGGTCCCTGACGATTCTGCGAACGGATGGCCTGAGCTGCATTGACCAGAATATTCAGAAAAACCTGATTGATTTGTCCGGGATGACAATGAATTTTGGGGAGTACTCCCAATTCCGTCACCACCTCCACATCATACTTGATTTCGTTGCGGGCCACAACGAGGGTGCTGCGGATACCGTCATTGAGGTCATAATCACACATCTCGGTGCTCTGGTCGATTCGAGAGAAATCCCGCAGGTTTTGAATGATGCTTGTGACCCGCTGAAGGCCTTCCTGCGACTCCGTAAAGAGGTCCTGAATATCCGCAAGGATAAAATCAATTTTCTTTTCCTGCCGAAAATTGCGGATTTCCAGCAGTTTTTCCAGCACCGGCGGGTAAGGATTTTTCTCCAGCACTTCACACACCTGTTCATAAAGAGCCAGGAGCCCTTTCAGCTTCGTCAAGTAGGTCTGAAGGGTCTCAAAATTGCTGGCTACAAAGCCCACCGGTGTATTCATCTCGTGAGCCACGCCCGCCGCCAGCTGACCGATGGAGGCCATTTTTTCGCTTTGAATCATCTGGGCCTGGGCCTTCTGAAGCTGTTTGTGGGCCCTGGCCAGCTCCTCGAGGGCTTTTTGCGTCTGCATCTGATTTTTCTTCCGCTCGAGAGCAAAATAAATCGACTTGGTTAGAAAGGCCTGGTTGAATTCTCCTTTTGCCAGATAATCCTGTGCCCCATAGGACATTGCCGTCAAATCTGCGGTTTTATCATTCTCTCCAGTAATCACAATAATGGCAGTAGCCGGATACTGCCGATTAATCTGAGCCACCATCTCCAGGCCGTCCCCATCCGGCAGATGCAGGTCCAGCAAAAGAACATCGAAAGGTCGTTGAGCCAGATACCCGAGCATCGTCTGCTTGGTTCCTGCGCAAACGATGCAGTCATCCGCCCGTCTCATCCGACTTTTTTCGAGCATTTTCTTCAAAAGAGTCCGGCAGGTCGGGTCATCATCCACAATCAGGACGGAAAGAGAACGGCTTTCGCGGCCTCGCAAAGAGCTGCCCGAAGTACCGCCACGCAACTGGGTGTTCGTCTGTTCCATCCGCCGCTTGTCCTTTACGGAGCCGATTTAACCTGTTCAATCCAGTCGGGCTGAGCCAAAAAGGCACGCAGACGCTCAAACGCACGACGAATTTCTTCAAACAATGCGTCGGCCTTTTCCAGCTGATTGCTCTTGGCCGCCAGTTCGAGCGCAAAGGCCTTTTCGGCCAGTTCCGACGCCGCCATGTTTCGGGCCGTCCCCTTAATCCGATGAGCCAAAAGCTGTACATTCGGTACATCCTTTGATTCTACCGCCTGCTGAAGCTGCTGGAGCACGGAAGGCGTTTCCTCCAGAACCGTCTGCGCCACCACCTGCAGAATCTCCGGGTCGTCACAGATTTGGGACAAATCCTCCCATCGAATCAGCGGAGCAGTCTTGGCAGCCGGATTCTTCGGTGCGGATTGTTCAGGGCTGCCGATAGCACTCCGGCACAAATCCGTCAATTGTTCCACCTGTGAACGAATCTGATCTACTTGTTTGTCCATATCATCATCCTTTCCGGAAAGATACTGAGAGAGCACTTCTTTGAGCCGTTCGCGGTCAATCGGCTTCTGCAGATACCCGCTGCAGCCGGCCGCCAGACACCGCTTTTCATCTTCTTTCATCGCATGGGCCGTCAGGGCGATAATCGGCAGTCTGCACCCTTTCTCGCGCAGAAGCCGCGCGGCATCCAGGCCGTTCATCACCGGCATCTGCACATCCATCAGAATCAAATCATATCCACCCTGCAGAGCCCGCTCGACAGCCAGCTGACCGTTTTCCACAATGTCCGTCTCCACCCCCATTTTCTCCAGCAGCAGACGAATCAGGACCTGATTGCCTTTGGCGTCCTCGGCCACCAGGACGCGTCCTTTCAGCGGTCCCTGAGGAACGCTCTTTTCCCCGGCCAGCTCCTGAACCGCCGTTTCCGTATGTTCATACCGATTCATCACCGGCTGGTCTTTGACATTGACACCGGTCGGCAGGATAATGGAGAAGACCGAGCCCTTGCCGACCTCGCTTCGCACCTCCATATAGCCGCCCAGCAGATGAACCAACTGTTTGGTAATCGTTAGTCCCAGACCCGTCCCGCCGTATTTGCGGGTGGTGCTGCCGTCGGCCTGCGTAAAGGCCTCAAAAATCTTCTCAATCTTGTCCGCCGGAATCCCGATGCCGGTATCCTCCACATCAAACCGGATGTAGTCCGCCTCATCCTGCCGCTGAATGTACACATTGACAAACACATGACCGGACTCGGTAAACTTGATGGCGTTGCTCACCAGATTCACAAGACACTGGCGGACCCGCACCGGGTCAGAATAAATCATCACCGGCAAATCACTGCACTGGAGGATCTCAAAATCCAGCCCTTTATTCAGGGCCATCGGACGAAGCAGCGAATTCAGGTCTTCCAGAAACTCCCGCAGGGAAATCTCCACAATTTCGGTATTCAGCTTGCCCGCCTCAATCTTCGAAAAGTCCAGAATATCGTTAATCAGCTGCAGCAGCATCCTGCCGTTATTCAGAATCAGCTGGATGTATTTGCGATGTTCCGGATCCAGACCGGGCTCTTCATTGAGCACATCGCTGAAGCCGATAATCGAGTTCATCGGTGTGCGGATTTCGTGGCTCATATTGGCCAAAAATTCGCTTTTGGCCCGGCTGGCTTCCTGGGCCTGTTTGGCCAGCAGGTTGGCCTTTTCCACCGCCAGTTCGAGCTGCCGGTTGCTCTGCTTCAGTTCCGCCGTCCGTTCATTGACCATCTCCTCCAGATGGTCCCGATGCTGAATGAGTTCAATCTGAGCTTTCTGCCGCTCTTCAATCTCCTTTTGAATCTGCTCGAGCATCCCGTTGAAGGCCTCAATCAGAATTCCCACTTCATCTTGACTGCTCAGGGGAACCCGGACGGAATAGTCCTTGCGTTCAGAGACCAGCTTGGCTGCCTCCGCCAGATACAGAATCGGACCGGAAATCAGCCCCTGCAGAGAGGCGGAAAGAATATACGCCGCCACGGCCGCCAGCAGGAGAATACACAAGTTAATGACGGCGCTCCGCTGGAGGGACTCCCGAAGGGGCTTGAGATTGGAGCAGAGCACGATTCGGCCGATCTGCTCATTTTCCAGAACAATCTTCTGAGACAAAACCAAAAAAGTATCTGTAAAATAATAATCCTTCTCCGAAAGAATCGTCAGGTCTATTCCAAAACATTTCAGCCTTTCCGTTCCCTGATGCAGATGTTTCTGATGCTCGAGCCCCTGATAGAAATCCGTAAACAGCTCATTGTTTCGGTCCAGCACACAAACGTATTCAATAGTCGGTTTGCCCCGAAAGATCTGAAGGGTTTCCTGAGCCCCTTCCACATCCTTAAACTGCACCGCCGCCTTGCAGTTCTCCGCGGCAATCTGGGCCTGGACCTGAAGGTCCCGAATCAGCCCCTGCCGCTGCACCTGACGGTCCCAGAGCAGAAAGATGCCGCCGGCCAGAATCAGGGCCGTCAGCGAGGTACCCATAATCACGCAGGTCAGTTTGCGCCGGATTGTCCAGCGGAAACGGTGCCGCGCCAATAACGGCTTCCCTTCACCCGGATTCGAACGGACATTACTTTGCATTGGATGCCTTCTCCTGAATCACTCGACGTGCCAACTTCAGCAGCTGTGAACTGATTTTCAGGCCCTGCCTTTCGGCCTGAGTCAGATGAATCTCAAATCGAACCTTATTCTCCTCCTTCACAAAGACAATCATCCCTTTCGAATTCAGAAAGCCCTCCGTTTCCCCCACCGTCAAAACAGGAAGGGTCAGTACCTGCTGCAAATGGTCGTTCAGCCAGTTCTTTTCGGAATGGCAGTAAAACAGGACATGACAGCCGCGAATCGTTTCTCCCTGCTCTCGCCAGTACTGCTCGACAGCCGCCTGCTTGTCAGAATACTTTTTCACATAGGCCGCCATCCCGGGCACAAAAACCAGTTTCAACGGACGGTCTTTGATTTTCTTATCCATCAACGGTTCAAACGCCTTGCCGAAGGGATTCTCACCGACGATCCCGATCTGCATCGGAGGAACTGATGATTCATCCGTGCCGCCGTTTCCCATCTTCTCCGCAGGCCATTCCGTGAACTTCATAAAATTGTAAATAAATGCCGCTTTCACCTGATATTCCACTTCCTCCGGCGTCTTGCCTGACTCCGTCATCGCCTGGCCTACCGTCCCCGCTGCAAACAGGCCGGCGGGGGGTTCCGCCGCAATTCCTCCGCTCGGCAGCAGACTCAAAAAGAAAAAGACCGCCCAACCAATTTCAGCCCGCCTTCGCACTGCAGCCGCGACTGCTGCGCAAACGCCGCCTGTTATCGATTGTTGTTTCCAGTCAGCTTTTAAGCATCGCTTTGACGGCATTCGATGCCTTGACCCCTTTAAGAATTCCTTCCTTTAAAAACTCTCTCTCAACTCAATCGGAGCTCCCCTCAATCATCATGTTGCTAAAAACAGGTTTCACTATACAGGATTCTCACACCTTGATTTCTCTGGAAAATTTCGACATCTTTCTTTCTCAACTTAATCAACAAACCGTCGAGGATTTTCTGGGGCGAAAAATTTTCGCAAGTCTTTGTTCTTTCAAAAATTAAGACGCAAAGAATCCGCAGATACTCCAGGCCGAATCGGCCGCATATTATCGGACAGTCCATCAGAGGGGAAAACTCAATCGGAATGACTGGAAAGAACCTTGGAAGCGCGGCTCAAATGATTCAGGTGCAGCTGATGAAACTGATTGTTTTTATCCAGAAGGCTGCAGAGAACGCGCATCTGAGAGAAAAACAGCTCCATCAGCCCAAGATTGGCCTGAGCTGTTGCCCGGGTATAGCCCGGCAAGATGACAAAAAGATAACCGACAGGGAAGCGTTCCGTATACAATTCGCTCCCCAGCAGACATCCGCCTTCTACCGACCCGAGTACCGGGTCCTGTCCATCTTCAATCCGTTCACAATACGAAAAAAGAGCCTGTGAATCCGGAAAATGACGCTCAAATCGCAAACGGTCATCCGTCCAGATTTTCCGCTCCGTCCCCACCAAAACCAGCCAGGGACCATCTTCGGGGACCTCCGGAAGAATCAGACGGGCCAGCTGTTCCATAAAAAACTGGCTCGACGAAAACAGCGAATCGTACAGGTCTTCCATAAACACATCCTCTTAACAAAACCTCGTATGCGTCGGCAGAATAGGAAGACAACTTTTTCGACAGGATGAAAAAACAATAAAAAATGAGGAAAAAGCAGGAAAGAACTTGGATTATCAGACGTTTGGCGGTAATTGATTGGAACCTTTTTCAGGGCCTGTCTTGCCCTTGAACTTGACCATCCGGACCTGATTGCCCTTGGAATTATACTGGACCTGGTCCATAAACGAGCGAATCAGCAGAACCCCCCGGCCGGAGCATTTGTAAAGGTTTTCCGGCTCCCGCGGGTCCGGCAGGGCATCCGGCCGAAACCCCGGTCCCTCATCCGCGATGGAAATCTCAAAACGGCTTGGACTGATGCAGTACTCCACATGAATCTTCTTGCTCGGATCGCCCTGATTGCCGTGCTGGATGGCATTGACAAAGGCCTCTTCCAAAGCCAAATGGATGGCAAACAGGTCTTCTTCGTCGAATCCTTTCCGCACGGCCTCCTGAAGCAGTTCGCCGCAAAAACGCTCCGCCGCCTCCATCGTTCCGGGCAAATCCAGACGGGTGGGCGAACATTCAGATTGGGCTGCCATAGGATTTCCCTTTCTCAGACTGTCCTGAGAGCGGAATCATAAAACGGACACACTTTACACCAATCCCTCCAGGGCTTCCTGACGGGTTGGATAAATGTCAAAAACCTTATCGAGACGGGTAATCTTGAAAATCTCATAAATCTTCGGCTGAATCCCGCAAAGACGCAAAATCCCTTCCGCCTCGTAAATCTTTTTGCTCAGACGAATCAGAAGCCCCAGCACAGAACTGGTGAGAAACCGAACCTGGGAAAAATCCACCACCAGCTTTATCGGCTGATTTTCTTCTATCAAAGGCAGGAAGGAACTTTCCAGGGCCTGTATCTGAGATTCCTCGAGTATCTTTTCATCGACGAGCGTCGCCACAATCACATCCTGGCCGACATATTCGACCGTCATATTGGGACTCTTCTGGTCCATAAAACCTCCCATACGTATTTTTTGATTTTGCCGGAATCGTATGGTATCCCTTCTCCGCTGTCAAGACCGCAATCCAAAAACCGGAACAAATCCTATCTAACAACATAATTTTAGAATACTTATAATTGTAGATAATACAGAGCCGTTATCGCCGATAAGAATCCGTCAATTCTTTATCTCTCAAAATCTTCTTTTTTTCGTTTATCGATAATTTTACTCTTGCAAGTCCTGAACATTTATTGATAATAAACCTATAGATTTGTGAGATTCTACTTGGAAAGATGAGGATATCGTACTCAACGAACAGTTCGAATCAACGATAAATCACAGGAGGTTTTCTTATGAAAATCAGTAGGTCAACAGGGTATGCTCTTATTGCGGTCGGGTATATCGCTCAGAATTACAAAGAGGGTGCCGTGCTGGCGGCACGGATTTCGAAAGAATACAATATTCCTCTGGAATACCTCTTAAAAATCCTTCAGCAGCTCGTCCGAGCCAATGTACTGCGCAGCAAACGCGGTCCTCGCGGCGGCTTTTTCCTGGCACGTCCGGCCGAAAACATTTCCCTGCTGGAAATCATTGAGGCGGTGGATGGGCCCCTGCTCACACATCTGCACCTGGCGGAACAGACCAATAATGCCCCCTTTAGCGTAAAAATGGAGGAACTTTGCCGCAAAGCCACCGAAGAGGTGCGGGCCATCTATGACAAGGCCAAACTCTCTCAGGTGCTCGGGCAGCTCTCTTAAGAATCAGCAGGTATGGAAATCCGTCAATTTCAGCAATGGATTCGAGACCGCTACGAAAAGCGGGATCGAGAACGGGGAACACCCGGTACGTTTCTGTGGTTCATTGAAGAAGTTGGAGAATTGGCAACCGCCCTGGCAGGCAATGACCCTCAAAACAAGGCCGAAGAATTTGCCGACGTCTTCGCCTGGCTGTGCACGCTGGCCAACATCAACGATGTGGACCTCGAAAAAGCGGTGGAAAAATACACTCTCGGAAATGTAGAGGGCTTCAAATAAATCCGCTGCAATCTGGAGAAAGACCGCCAACCCCAGACCGGACAACGGGCTGGGGTTTTTTATTCACTGCGCCCGGAAACGTTTCTTTCCTTTCCCCCTGAACGAAGCGTTCGCATCAGACAGAATACAAACAAAGCGGTGATGCTTCCGCAGCTGAGAAGCATAAAAAACCATCCATACAGATTCATCTTACTGCTCCTGTCGACGGCGCCAGACCACCCACACCATCACACATAAAAAGACAAACAGGCCCAGCAGTCCCAGTCGGGTAATCAGGACAAACGGCCGGTTGGACTCCGCCACATTTCTCATCAGAAACACATCCACCCATTCCTGCACAAACCAGGTAGTCAAAATCGCCATCAAAAACAGCGGGGTCACATATTTGATAATCAGCCGATATACCCCCGGAATCCGAATGTCGGAGCCCGAGTGCAGCTCCGTCCACGCCCGTTCCATTCCGAAAACCCAGCCGAACAGGACGGCCTCAACCGTGGCGAAAACCACCAGCCCCACCATTACACCCCAGAAATCCATCTCGTCCAGCACGCCGTTTCCATAAAAGAAAATCACCGGCTGGCAGAGCACAAACGTCACAATTCCAAAAAACAAACACGCTTCCCGGCGCGTCAGATTAAACTCGTCCTCCATAAAGGCAATCGCCGGCATCGCCAGAGAAATCGAGCTGGTCACGCCGGCAATGAAAAGCAGAAAAAACCAAAGAAAGCCGAAAATCTGCCCAAAGGTCATCTTTTGCAGAATCAGCGGCATTGTCACGAAGCCCAGGTCAAACGTTTTCTGGGCAACCTCTCGGATTCCCTCCGGTCCTAAAAAGGCATAGGCCGCCGGAATCACCAGACTGCCGCCCAATACTACCTCCGCAAATTCATTGGCCGCCGCCGCCGTCAGCCCGGACAGAGCGACATCATCCTGCTTGCGCAAATAACTGGCGTAGGTGAGGATGACGCCGAAGCCGCAGCTGAGCGTAAAAAAGATTTGTCCGGCCGCCGCCAGCCAGACCCGCCCTTTCAGCAGGGCCGACCAGTCCGGATTCCAGAGGAAACCAAAGCCGTTATACACCGAACGTTCCGGATGGGTCGGGTCCGGCGTCCCCAGCAGCAGCACCCGAATCACCAGCACGATGGCGATGACAAACAGCAGCGGCAGAGCCAGTTTGCAAAACCGCTCAATGCCGCGGGTAATTCCGAAACTGACAATCAGCAGATTCAGCCCAAAGGTCAGCAGAAAAAACAGATACGCCGTGCCCATGCCGCCGAAATACGGGTTGTCCGGCCCGCCCAGTCCCTGATACCCCTGCAGAAAGCTCTTCATCGCCTCCTGCGTCGTACAGGCAGCGTATCGCCCTGTCACAGCAAAAAAACTATACCCGAGCAGCCAGGACTCAATGTAGGTGTAATAAGAAAAAATGACAACCGGCCCGAAAATCCCAATCACGCCGAAATACTTGATGAAGCGGTTCTTCCTCCACATCGTCTGGAAGATGCCCGGTGCCGTGCTGTGCTCAAAACCGCCTCCGAACCGCCCGATTGTCCACTCAATCCACATCAGCGGCAGCCCCAGCAGCAGAAACGATATAAAATAGGGAATCATAAACGCCCCGCCGCCGTGATTGGCCGCCACGCCCGGAAACCGGAGAAAATTGCCCAGCCCGACCGCACTGCCGGCCACCGCCAGAATCACCCCCCACTTGCTCGTCCAATGCTCCCGTTCCAACCCAAACCCCTCTCAACCGATTCACAATTACGACAAGCCCAGCAGGGACAGACTGTCCCGTTCCACAATGCTCCTCAGTTTCTCCCGCGGCACCGCCGGCAGATGGGAATCTGAAAGCAGCTTGTTAAAACCCAAAAGCGTCTCGATGCACGCCCCCGGCTGGGCATAGGGAAACCCGCTGCCGAACAAAAGTTTATCCATCACCCCCGCCTCATAGGCCGAAACCACCGTATTGTACACCTCCCAGACTTTCATCGGATTGACGGTTAAATCGGCAAATACATTCTCATGTTTGGCCAAAAGGCAGAGCGTCTGCTCCAGAAACGGCATTCCCATCCGACCGACAATCATCTTCAAGCCGGGAAAGGTTCGGGCGACTTCATCCAGCAGCCAGGGACGGGCATAATCCAAAACGGCTTCCGACGAATAAGGAGGACAATTATGAAAGAAAACCGGAATCCCACGCTCCTGACAGAGTTCATAAAGTTCCATCGCCTGGGTGTGTGCCGGATGAAACCGGTCTTCCGCACAATACAGCACCACCCCCCGCAGCCCCAAATCCTCCGTAACATCTTTGATGGCTCTTTTGGATACCTCATCCTCCACCGGATTGACCACAGCAAACCCCACCGCCTTGGGATTTCCCGAAATATATTCGGAAAGATGATGATTGGCTTCCTTCCGCTCCACATCACAGCCGGCCAGCACAAAACAGCCGTCAATTTCCCGGCAGACCGTCCGGTGACGCTCCGAATCCACCTCTTGTTCCGGACAACTGATATGTGTATGGCAGTCAATAATCATTCCAAATCCTCTTTCCCTAAAACCCCAGCTACGCTCCGATGATATGTTTTTAGAAGCCAGCATCTTAGCGCCGTCCCACCCCCCCTGTCAAGAAGAAACGGCGGTATTTTGTCGGCATTCCCCCTGCCGCCTTGACAGTCCCTTCCGGCATCGCTACTATACAGCTTGGTTGGAAGCCGGCGAGGAAACTGTGGACTGCGCGATTTGCCGAAATCCGATGATTACCCTCGAGCTGGACAATGTCGAAACAGATTATTGTCTGGCCTGCCGCGGTATCTGGCTGGACAGCGGTGAGCTGGAACAGCTGCTGGGCGACTCGAAGAAAGCTCAGGAGGTTCTTCAATCTTTTCAGCCCGCAGAACATATCCAGGAACATCCGCGTCGTTGTCCGATTTGCGGAAAAAAGATGGAAAAAGTCCTCGTTGGCCCCGAATCTGCTTCTGTCCTGCTGGACCGCTGCGGAAAGGGGCACGGCCTCTGGTTTGACCGAGGGGAACTGGAAGCGGTCCTGCAAATGGGACGCTTTGACTCGCAGAAAAAAATTCCGTCTTTTCTGGGCAAAATGTTTCAAAAATCGGAAACAAATTCGAACCCGACTCCCTCTTCACAATAGTATGGAAAAAGAAAGCGTTTCTTTTCTGAAAGGAGCCCAAACGTGGCGGCGGCTGGAACGATTCTGCTGTTTGTTGTAATCGGAATTCCGATTCTGCTGGCTCTGTGGGGAATCGGGATTTATAACGCTCTGGTCCAGCTGAGAAATCAGGTGGAGAACGCCTGGTCTCAGATTGACGTGCAGTTAAAGCGCCGTCACGACCTGATTCCGAATCTGGTCGAAACCGCCAAAGGATATATGAAACACGAGCGGGAGACCTTTGAAAAAATCACGGAGGCCCGCAGCCGAGCGATGGGGGCCAAAAATGTCGCCGACGCTGCCAAGGCCGAATCCGCCCTCAGCGGGGCTTTGAGCCAATTTCTCCTCGTGGTCGAAAACTATCCCGAATTGAAAGCCAACCAAAACTTCCTGTCCCTTCAGGAGGCCCTGACCAGCACGGAAAACAAAATCGCCTTCGCCCGCCAGGCGTACAACGATCAGGTGCTCTTCTACAACAACAAAATCCAGATGTTCCCCTCGAACCTCGTGGCGGGAATGTTCGGATTTGCCAAGCGCGACTTCTTTGAAATCGAACAGCCCGCACAGCGTGAAGTCCCGAAAGTCAGTTTTTAATTGTGTGTTATGAGTTCTGTATAAAGCATAAGATTTTTATGGACAACCCACATACAGTTCGGACAAAAAGCTATTCTTTTGCGATAGGGATTATCCATTTGAGCACAAAACTAAAACAAAAACATCACGTTGAAATCTCTTCCCAACTCCTTCGCTCTGGTACAAGCATCGGAGCCAACATAGAAGAGGCATCCGCAAGCGGCGGCCGCAAAGATTTTTTTCACAGAATGACAATCGCATCACAGGAAGCAAGAGAAACATACTATTGGCTTCGTCTGCTCAAAGATACGGAAATCGTTTCAGCAAATGAAATATCCTTTTTATTAAATGAAGCGGAAGAACTGATAAAAATGCTCACAAGCATTGTGAAAACAGGGAAAACTCAAACTACTCAAAACTCATAACTTATACCTCAAAACTACCGTGTGGGAGCAGATTCGAATCAATAAAAGAAACTCGGTCCTGCTGCTGGCAGGGATGGGAGTCTTTCTGCTTTCGCTGGGCTTTATTCTCGGAACCGCTCTCGGGGGACCTGATGCCGGCTGGGTGGGTATGATAGTCGCCTCGGCAGTCTGGCTTATCCTGATGCTGATAAGTCTTACCAATGGAGACCAGATTCTGCTGGCCTCCAGCCGGGCTGTCCCCGTAACCCCGGACGTTCACCCGCAGCTGTTCAATATTGTTGAGGAAATGACCATCGCCGCCTCCCTGCCGAAAATGCCGAAGATTTATATCATTAATGACCCCGCCCCCAACGCCTTCGCCACAGGCCGAAGCCCAGAAACAGCCTCTGTAGCCGTCACGGCGGGTCTTCTGGCCCGCCTGAATCGGGATGAACTGCAGGGCGTCATCGCCCATGAAATCAGCCATATCGTCCACCGGGATATCCTCTACGTCACCCTGGCGGGGGTCATGCTCGGCAGCATCGTCCTGCTTAGTCAGGTTTTCCTGAGAGGGTTGTATTATTCCTCTATCGGCGGGCGAAGATATTCATCAGGAGGACGAGGCCGAGGGGGCGGAGCACAGGCCGTCTTTTTCATTTTAGCAATCATCCTATCCATTTTGGCTCCCCTTTTTGCCCAATTGTTCTATTTTGCCTTGTCCAGAAGGCGGGAATATCTCGCCGATGCCGGAGCCGTGCGTCTGACACGATACCCGGAAGGACTGGCCTCAGCCCTCGAAAAAATTGCCAACTCCTCCGTTTCGATGCAGGCCGCTAACGCCGTAACCGCCCCGATGTATATTGCCAATCCATTCCGGGGACGAAACGCCGCCCATCTGTTCAGCACTCATCCTCCCATCGAAGAACGCATTCGAATCCTGCGGCGGATGAGTCAAGGGGTTTCCTATCGAGATTATGAAGAATCCTACAGGGCAGTAACCCGACGTGCAGGCATTATCCCTCCCTCTGCCGTCAAAGACGAATCCATCCCGCCGAGAAGTCCTTCTGTTTCGCCCCCCCAAGCCCCGGTCCCCACGGATTCCGCACGACTAAACCGCCAAATCGGAGACTTAATGCGGAAAGTCAACGGTTTTGTTTTTCTCCCATGCTCCTGCGGCATTACGATGAAAATCCCGCCGAACTTTCCCGCTCCAAAGGCCCAATGTCCCCGGTGCGGGCAGATTGTCGCAATTCGGAGATAATCGATGTCCAAAACCGGCTGGCTCCTGGCGGCAATCCTGTTCATCGGATTTATCCTGCGAATTTTGTACTGCTGGAATCTGCCGCTCAGCGGGGATGAAAGCGTCAGCCTGCTTCAGGCCGCCGGAAAGGCACTCGATTACCCCAGCCGCATCCCCCACACCCCCACCCCCGTCCGGCAGCTCCAATCCCTGATGGAATACTCCCCCGACCGCGGTCTGTCCGATGTGCTCAAATCGATGGAGCAAACCGGAATGCACCCGCCGTTTTATTATCTGCTGCTCCATTTCTTCCTCAAATACGTCGGGAATGATGTTCTTCTTTTCCGAATAGTGTCCGTAGTTTTCTCGGTTCTGTCGATTGGAATGCTCTATTCAATAGGTAAGAAATTCGGGGGCCCTGTCTGCGGTTTTCTGGCAGCCGCTCTTCTTGCAGTCAGCCCCTACAGTATCCATTTTGCTCTCCTGCTCCGGCCGTACCCGCTGGTAATGTTTTTATCCCTTCTTTCCTTCCGGCTGATTCTGGAATTCTCCGAAAGCACTCAGAAACAGCGAAGTTTGCTGTTATACTTTGTTTTTATCTTCACGGCCGTCCTTGGGCTTTATTCGATCTATCTGTTCATCTTTGTTTTTATCTTTGACCTGGCCTTTCTTGTGCTGTCAAATCCGAAACAGAAAAGAAATTGGCTGGCCGCCTTAGCAGCCGGCGGCGTCGCCTTCCTTTTTTATCTGCCCTGGCTTCCGTCATTTTTCCACCAGTTAAAAGCCGTACGCACCGGAGACTACTATTTCTACGGCACAAGCAGCTTTCGTCGATTCCTCGAATATCTTTTCTCCTCCAATTTTTCCGAGTTTCTTCCCGGAACATACGTCTTTTACAAATTCCTGATTCTCGGCATCGTTTCTGGAATCGGCATCACCGGCGTTTTTTTTCTGTGGAGAAACCGGACCGGCCGCATCTTTCTTATGTCATTCGGCATCTACCTGGCGGCCTATTATCTGGCAGACTGTATCCTGCAAATGAAAACACTGAACAGCCCCCATTTTCAATTTTTTACGATTCCCGCCGTCTTGCTGATTCTTGCTGCAGGACTCTGCTCTCTTCCTCCAAAAGTTCTTAACCCCGCTGCTGCCTTTCTATTCCTTGTATTGGGTTCGAATCTTTCTTGCTCGTTTGCTTTTCCCAGAACACACGACGGCCCCCACTGCACACGAAATTTTACACAAGCCATCCATTCCCGCATTCAGGATTCTTCCGGGCTGCTCGTCTTCAACAATTCCTTTGAGCGGCTGATTCTGGCAACGGTCGCCCCGCTTCGGGTTCCGCTCGAGGCCGTCGCGGCTCCAAAGGCGGCTTACCTGTCAACCTTGAACAGTCTTGGCACCCTGCAATCGTACGAATATCTCTTTTTCCCTGTCCATGACTGCCCGGATGTTCATTGGAATCCTGATGAACAGACTCTTCAGCAGCTGCAGGATTTCTTAGAGAAGCACGGTTTCTCCTTCTGTGAAAAAATCGGAGATCCGTTCTCTCAAAAAACCTATATGCTGATTTTCAAACGCTCTTTTCCGGCCCTGCCTTCACCGCAGGACACACCGGAAACAAAGCCGGGCGGATAAGCCCCCATTTGGCAAGACGGTACTGCAGAGCCGTCTTCAGACACCCCAGGCCGTACACGCAGCTGCGGCGGAAGTTAATGGACGATGCCTCGGCGAAATACCTTGTGGGGCAGGACACCTCCCCAATCGGATATCCCAGCCAGAGAATCTGCGCCAGCATCTGGTTGTCAAAAACGAAATCATCCGAATTGGCTTCCAGCGGCAGCTGTTCCAGCAGTGTCCTCGAAAAGGCCCGATAGCCCGTATGATACTCCGACAGTTTGGCCCCCATCAGCAGGTTTTCCGCAAAGGTCAAAAACCGGTTGGCTGCATAGCGCCACAGCGGCATCCCGCCTTTGAGGGCATAGCCGCCCAGAATCCGTGACCCCAGCACACACGGATACAGGCCGTTGGCAATCATCGACGCCATCGCCGGAATCAGCTGCGGCGTATATTGGTAGTCCGGATGCACCATAATCACAATATCCGCCCCCTGCTCCAGCGCCAGCCGATAGCAGGTCTTCTGGTTGGCCCCATAGCCCTGATTGCGGGGATGAACATGAACCAGCGTACACGGCAGCTGCCGGGCCACCTCGGCCGTGCGGTCCGAACTGGCGTCATCCACCACAATCACCAGGTCCACAATCCCCTGCTCCATCACTTCCTGATGCGTGCGTCGCAGCGTCGCCTCCGCATTATAAGCCGGCATGACCACCACCACTTTTTGCCCTTTAAACATCGGCGGATTTTTCTCCTTCAAAAATCGGTTTTTCCGTCTTTACAAAAACCATCTCCATTGTTCCCCCCGCCCCGAAAAGCGACTCCAAAGCCGCCCCCAACACAAACAGCGGACTGGTCAGCAAGGCAAAAATCTGCTGAAGCCGCAGCAATCCCATCGGATATCCGGCCGTGTAGGAACGATTGCCCTTTAAAAATTCAAACAAAATCTCCCGTTTGCGGCAGATGCAGTTCAGAAGACTCTGCTGAATTCCGAAAACGTTCTGTTCCAGTGAAAAAGTCGTCTTTCGGCACAATCGAAATCCCTGCTCGCTGAGTACCCGCACCAGTCCCTCCGGCGAGAAGAAAACCAGATGCCGCGGCGGGTCCAGATGAAGCCAGCGGCCTTTAAAAAGCCGTCCCTGCCAGCTTCGGATATTCGGCATCGACAAAAACAAAAAACCTCCGGGCTTGAGAACAGAATTGATGGTCTGAAGTGTTTTTCTCGGCTGCGGCAAATGCTCAAAGACATGCCACAGACAAACGGCATCAAAAAAACCCTTCGGAAAATCCCCGTCCTCAAGGGTGCCGATTTTCAGATGGATTCCGGACACCTGTTCCGCCCGCTGAGCCGCCCGCCCCGGCAGCTCTACCCCATATCCCTCATACCCCCGCTCAATCAGATAACCAAGAAACCGGCCGTTTCCGCAGCCGACATCCAAAACCCGTGCCGGCGGCCGAACAAAACGGCTTACCGCACGAGCACGACCCTGCCGAAAAAAATCCAGAACCTTCTCGACAGCAGGAAGAAACTTGGTTGTCTGAGAGCCGTAATAGGCCTCATCATAATACCGTTCGAGCTGACGGTCATCAGGACGCGGAAACAGAAAATAGGCACCGCACTTCAAACAATGGAAAAGTGAGAATGTTTCACCTTTGATGCTTTCGGCTGCATAGCAAAAACGGCTTTGGGCGTGCCCGCAGTAAATACACGACTGGTTCGTGATTCCCGCTTCCGTCATCGGCAAGCCAGCCCGCACCCCTTTGCCTACCGCATCACCCAGTCCTGATTTTCAAACCGCAGGGAGGCCTGTCCGCGAAGCTGGGGGTCCGCTCCGATGGAATAAGTCAGCTGAAGGGTCTTCCGCAGATAAACCTGCACAGGGCGGTCCTGTTCTCTCAAAGTCGGGTGCTCTATAGCGATTGTTTCATTGCTCAGCCCGGCCAGGTAAAACCGAACCTCCTTGGCTTTCTCATCAAAATCCGGCCAAAAAACTACGAAATCCCGCCGATTGTCCTGGCCTTTTCGGATACGATGGTCCTCAAAATCGAGCGATTCAAGAAACGGATATTGCCCCCGATGCCGAGCCCGAACAGTCTCAAACACGCTGAACGGCTCGCCCTGTCCGGCTGACAAAATCTGAAACGTGTCCGTTACCAGTTCAAATTTCGGATAAAACGGGACTTCTTCTTCTGAAGACAGGTTCGTAACGGAAAAAATCATATACCAGAAGCGTTTTGGCTGACCGGTCTGAGGAGACGGTACCTGAATCAGGACGGGATGTTCATAGGTAATATCGAGTGTCCAGCGCCCCTTTTCCGGAACGGCCGACGGACGCGGCCAGCCGACAACCAAACCCGACAGAATTCCTATCCAAAGTACCGTGAAAAGACCGACCTTTTGTTTCATACCTCATCCCTTTTCTGAAGTCCTTTCCGCCTATCTATAGCCGTTTTAAACCATTCTGTAAAGGAAAAACAGCACAATTCTGTCCGGTTATTCGAAAACCTTCCCATTTTTCATCAATTCGAGTAAATACAACTTACAGGGGAATCTTTGTCTTCTGGGTTGACAGAGATTGAAAAAGACGGTTATAATCCGTTTTTCGGGACTTACCCCCGAAAAGAGGGGAAAACAACTCCAGTTTAACCGCTGGAAATGAGAAACCTTTGGTATCTGTCAGGAGCAGCCGAATGCCGGAAGGTCAGCCGTTAGATACTCATATTGTAAAACTGAAAAATCCGCCCCAGATTGAAAAACTCTTCAAGGCCGCCATCAAGGCCGATGCAAGCGACCTCCATCTGAAGGTCGGAATGCCTCCCAAGATGCGGATTCACAGCAAACTGAAGAATACCACCGGCCAGCCCCTCACCGAAGAAGAAATCGAAGAGCTGATTTTTGAAATCATGAGCGAGGAGCAGAAAAAGTACTTCCTCGAACACGGCTCTCTCGACTTCGCTTATCAGGTCGGCGAACTGGACCGCTTCCGCATTAACACCTTCCGCCAGCGCGGCTACATCAGCGTCGTCGCCCGCCGAATCAGCGGCAGAATTCCGCCTTTCGAGACCCTTCACCTGCCGCCTATTGTCGAAAAAATCGCCGACAACCACGACGGCCTTATCCTCGTAACCGGACCGACCGGATGCGGAAAAACTTCCACCATCGCCTCCATGATTGATCATATTAACCGCACCCGTTCTGAACACATTATCACCATCGAGGACCCGATTGAATTTCTGCATGTCGACAAAAAATCCATTGTTTCTCAGCGGGAAATTGGTATCGACGTCCTCAACTGGAACGATGCTCTGCGCACCCTGATGCGGCAGGACCCGGACGTCGTCGTCATCGGCGAAATGCGAGACCAGCAGACCGTCACCGCCGCGATGCGGGCCGCCGAAACCGGCCATCTGGTCTTCGGAACCCTTCACGCCAACAATGCCCCTCAGACCATCCAGCGGCTGCTCGATATGTTTCCGCAGGAAGAACGGGATTTGATTCGCCAGACCTTCGCCCTGACAATGCGGGCGATTATCAGCCAGCAGCTGCTGCCCGGCATCCGGCCCGATGTGCCGCGGATTCCCGCCGTTGAAATCCTGATTAATACTCCGGTCGTGCGGAAACTCATCAGCGAATCCCGGGAGGGAGATTTGTCCAGCGTCATTCGCTCCTCCTACGGCGAGGGCATGGTGGACTTTACGGAAAGTCTGCGGAAATTAGTCGAGGAAGAATATATTGACCTGAGGGTCGCAGAACAGTACGCTCCCAATGTCGAGGAACTCAAGATGGCCCTAAAAGGAATCCGTTCCACGGCGGGCGGCATTCTTTAAACTCGGAAACAGTGAGGAACCTTCATGGCGGATATGCTTGCAGCGGCAGTCACATACGGCGGATACATCAACCTGTTCAAGTTTCTGCTTGTGCTGGCGGCGTTTTTCGGCTGGCTCCCCCTGGCCAACTGGATTTACGAGGATTCACAGGCCGTCGGCACGAACAAAAAACCGTGGACCCTGGCCATTACCCTCGTAGGGGCTCTCGGGCTGCTGCTTTGGCTGCTGATTCCCATCTACATCATCGGACTGCTGATTTTTCTCATCGCCGTCGGCGGCGTATCCATGGCCTATGTGATTCACCGGAATGCCCTGGTGGCCGACTTCGAGAAAGTTCTCACAGCCGACCATTTCCGCAACTTGTTCGTCAACGCCGAAAAGAAACTCCAAAAGGCCTCCCGCGGGCTGTCTTTCATTACGGCCAACGGCAATGAGGTTCCCCTTCCCCAGCCCAAAACGACGGAGGCCTACGGTTTTGTGACCACCTGTGAAATTCTCGACGACGCCATCTGGCGCCGGGCCAGTCAGGTCCTCTTCCAGCCTCAAAAAGAAAACTACGAGGTCACCTACATCATCGACGGCGTCCCCGGCAAACAGACCCCCCGAACACGGGAAGAGATGGATTCCTTCATTTATTACATCAAGCACCTGGCGGCCCTCGAAGTTGAGGAAAAACGAAAACCCCAGCAGGGCCGATTCAAAGTCATTGTTAAGGGCGACCAGCTTCATCCGATTAAATGGGAGGTCAGCACCGCCGGTTCAACCGCCGGTGAACAGATTAAGCTGACCCGGCTGGATGAAAACACCGTCAAAAAAGTTACGGAACTGGGATTAAACGACAACCAAATCGCCTCCATCGAATCCCTCAAAAATGAAACCAAAGGACTGGTTTTGATTTCGGGACCGGCCGGCAGCGGACGCACAACGACTCTCTATGCCCTGCTGCGCAGCCACGACCCGTTTCTGTACAACATCAATACGCTCGAAAAAACGCCGTTGACGGAGCTGCCCAACATTACTCAGAACATCTTCACCCTCAGCGACACCGGCACCACCAGCTACTCGCGCAGGCTTCAAAGTATTTTGCGAAAAGGTCCCGACATCATCGGGGTCGAAGACTGCGAAGATGCCCAGTGTGCCCAGCTGCTGTGCGCGGCTGTGAAAGATTCTCGAATGGTCTATGCCGTCATGGAAGCCGCCAGTGTCAGCCAGACCCTCGAAAAATGGATTAAATTAGTCGGCGATAAAGAAGCGGCGATTGACTGCCTGACGGCCGTCATCAATCAGCGCCTCGTGCGAATGCTCTGTGACCAGTGCCGCGTGGCTTACAAACCGAATCCGGCCCTGTTCAAAAAATTCAATATTCCGGCCAACGATGTAGATATGTTCTATCGACCCGGAGAAATCGAGTACGACAAACGGGGCCGACCGATTATCTGCGAAAAATGCCAGGGCACCGGCTACTACGGACGCACCGGTCTTTTTGAAACCATTCGGTTCACCCCCGATTTGGCCCGGGCCCTCAAGCAGGCCAACAGCCAGCAGGAAATGATTGCCGCACTGCGCAAGGCCGGAATGCTCTATATGCAGGAGCAGTCCATCAAGAAGGTGTCGATGGGGATTACCTCCATCAATGAGGTTATCCGGAATTTCAGCACAAAAAACCCATAACTGTTCGAAAAACGGAATCTGTCTATGCCGACAATTTTGGTTGTAATCATCCTCATCGCCGGAGCGCTTTACTTCTACTTAAAATGCAACATCATCACGGCCATGACCAACATGCTGGCCGCTGTCATGGGCTGCATCCTGGCCTTTTCCTACTATGAACAGCTGGCCGGGCTTCTGGTATCGGAAAAATGGGCGGTCTCTTGGATACAGAGTGCCGCCTTTCTGCTGATTTTCTTTTTCGGCTTCCTGTTTATCCGCGTCCTGTCCGGATTCCTGGCCAAAGGGGATTTTGACCTCGGACGTCCTGTCAAACTGATGATTACAATCCCGTCCGGCATCTTCACCGGCCTGCTGGTCTCGGGGGTAATCCTGATTGCCGCCGCCCTTTCCCCCCTGCCCCCCAAAACATTCTACTGCCGCTATCCCGTCTCGCAGCCCCTCCATCTGGGAATCAACTATCCTCCGATTATCAACGCCGACGGCTTCACCACGGCCTTTTATTCCTGGGTCAGCCGGGGGGCATTAAGCTCCAGCAAGAGTTTTGCCGTCCTGCACAGCCATTACCTGACCCGCCTGCATTTGAATCGATACGCCCTCGGACAGGGCATCCCCGCCGTCTGCTCCCCCAAAGCCGTCAAACTGCCCCTGGGCAGCGTCCAGCCTGTTCGGCTCCGGGATTTTCCCGATCAGCCCCGGATGGCCGTTATTCGCCTGGGCATTTCCGGCAACCCCATCCCCAAAGGCGGCGCGGAACAGGATGACAAAATCTCCTTTATCCCCGCCCAGGTGGTCCTGCTCGTAAAGGAAAATGAACAGGCCGGGCATCTCCTCGGTTCAGCCGGTGTCGTTTACCCCAGCGGCATCCTCCAAAACAACCAGCTTGTTTCACTCAATCTTCATGAGCCGATTGTTGCCGAAATCAAAAATCTCGGAACCGACCGGACCCTCTGGCTGGATATTGTCTTCCAGCTGCCCCCCGAAAGACGTCCGGTGCTCCTGGCCTTTAAACAAAACGCAATCATTGACCTGCCCAAACCGGTCCCGAGCACCGAGGAAGTGGAAAAAGCACTGGGGGCAATCTAAACAAAACAGGACTTTATCTATCCGGTAACAGGGTCCGTCCGGCCTTCTTCGAAAACAAAAAAACAGGAGGACAAGTACCCGGATGCTTGTCCTCCTGATAGAGACAAATTCTGAAATCCTGCCCGGCTCAGGCGCAGAGCGCGGTTTCCTCCAGGTCAATTTCCATCAGGTGTTCCAGATAAAGGTCCAGGTCCTCTTTGGAAAACTGGGCCAAAAATTCCGGTTTGGCAGACTTGTTGATTTCAAGGATGCAATCAATAATTTCTCGTTTACTCATACCGCACATCTCCCTATCTTCAGGCCATTCTTACGTCCATGTACAATTTCGTTTATCGGAAGAAGGCCCCTTTTTTCTTGAATTGTCTGCGAAACTGCCGGATTGCGGCCTGCTCTGAAACCAGATACAATATTTATACAAAATGGAAACGGAACTACAGGATATAGAATTCCGTCGACGGTGTGCAAGCGAAGCCGTGCAGAACGTCCAATAAAATCTGATTTCCGTCTTTACGAAAGACGGACAAAAAAAGAAAAAATTTTTGATTTTTTGCTGAATTGATTTGAACGAACTGAACCGAAACCTCTACAACCGGCGTCAAAACCGTTCCGGTCCGAAACTGAAACACTGGCGGTATGCCGGCCTTCTGCTCACTTACCGGTGTTCTGCGGCCTGCCGCTTCTGTTCCTATTATTGCAGCCCCCAGGCCGGCGGACTGATGCCGCATGAAATCGCCCTCCAGGCGTGGGATTCGCTGGTCCAGCTGGCCGGACCTGAGGCACACATCCATATTACGGGCGGTGAACCTTTCCTTTACTTTGACCATCTGGCCGCTCTGCTCGAAAAGGCCGCAGCACAGAAACTGCCCCCCCTGAATTCCCTCGAAACCAACGGCTTCTGGGTGCACAATCTGTCCGAGACCCGAAAAAAACTTCATTTTCTCCGTAAAATCGGGCTTCAGGAGCTCGCTGTCAGTTTTGACCCCTTCCATGCCGAATTCGTTCCTCTCGAAGCCGTTCGCACCCTTCGCTCGCTGGCTCAGGAGATATTGGGCCCCGAAAAAGTCAAAATCCGCTGGGAAAAATACCTCGAAAACTGTCCGCACATTGAGGTCTTTTTAGACCCCCAAAATCGGGCGGAGCTTCGAAAAATGCTCGAAGAGGACCGCTGCCGGTTTACAGGCAGGGCCGCCGAGTCCATTGGGCCTCTGGCAGCCGACTTGGCGATTGAGCAAATCCAACAGCAGTCTTGTCAAAATGCCTTCCTGAATGCCCGCGGGGTCCATATCGACCCCTTCGGAAATGTCTTTTGCGGACAATGCAGCGGCATCATCCTCGGAAACCTTTCCCGGCAGCCGCTCCATGTACTCTGGGAAACATTTGACCCCCCGAATTTGCCTTTCTGGACCCATTTGTTTCATTCGGGTCCGGCAGGACTGCTCCCGCAGGCCGTTTCGAACGGGTATCAGCCGAGCCCTTTGTATGCCTCCAAATGCCATTTGTGTACGGACATCCGAAGGTTTTTTTTTGACAAAGGAAGGTTTTTGTCGATAATTGGACCGGAAGAGTGCTATGGGATAAAGAGATGCTGAAGGAAGGATGCGTGATTTTATCCAGCGAGGTCCGGCTTGGCTGACAACGAAGCAACCAGTTTTGATACACTTTTCGGACGCATGGCGGTCGAGCAGAAGCTCTGCACGGAAGAAGAGCTGAAAGAGTGCAAAAAAGAGCTGCAGGCTCGAGCCGCCGGAAGCAATCCGGTTACCCTGGAGCGGCTTATGGTCGAAAAACAGGTCTTAACCCCCTCCCAGGCCGCTCGCCTAAAGGGGTCCATCCGGGAAAGCCGGGATGTATCGACTCAAATTCCCGGCTATCGCGTCCTGGGCAAACTCGGCTCCGGTGCAATGGCAGTGGTTTATAAGGCCAAGCAGCTGTCCTTAGACCGCATCGTAGCCATCAAGGTATTGCCGAAAAAATTTGTCCAGAAAAGCGACTATGTCGAGCGATTCTATAAAGAAGGCCGGATAGCCGCCAAACTGAACCACAACAATATCGTACAGGCCATCGACGTAGGCGAAGTCGGCGGCCTGTACTATTTTGTGATGGAATATGTCGAGGGGAAGACCCTCTACGACGACCTGTCCAAAGGCAAGATTTTCAGTGAAAAAGAGGCCCTCGATATTATCATCCAGCTGGCCAACGCGTTAGCCCACGCCCACGCCCAGGGCCTTATCCATCGCGATGTCAAGCCCAAAAACATCATGATTAACAAAGAGGGCATCGTGAAGCTGGCGGATATGGGTCTGGCCCGCGAGGCCTCCGACATCAAGGCCGCCAAACACGAACAGGGCAAGGCCTTCGGAACCCCCTACTACATCGCTCCCGAACAGATTCGCGGCGAGCTGGACATCGACGGACGGGCGGACATCTATGCGCTGGGGGCTACCCTGTATCATATGGTCACCGGCCGGGTGCCGTTTGATGCCTCCAGCCCCTCCGAAGTGATGCGAAAACACCTCAAAGAGCCCCTGGTCCCGCCGGACCATATTAATACGTCGCTGTCCGCCGGCATTTCGGAAGTGATCGAAGTCATGATGGCCAAAAACAAAGAGGACCGCTACAAAAATATGGAGGAGCTGCTCATTGACCTCCAGGCCGTACGGGACGGCAATCCGCCCGTCATCGCTCGCCAGCGGTTCAATATGGAGGCCCTCGAAAAACTGGAGGACGGCATCGAAGTCAATCGTCAGGAAGATTCCAAAAAAATCTACACAGATGAAATCATCGCCAAATACAAAGTAGCCGTAGTGGCTTTGATTGCGCTCAGCGCTGTTTTGTTTCTGATTGTGCTTTTCCTGGCTTTTCAGTTGAAAAATAAAAGTGAGTCTTACGATTTAACATACGGACAGGCTCCTTTTTCAACATGCCCAGAAATCCCCTCCAAACCCGCTTAAGGATCCTAACAGCTGCGGGCAATCTTTTCAGCAGACACGGCTTCTGCGCCACAACCCTGGAGGACATTCTCACCGCTGCCGGAATCACCAAAGGGGCCTTTTACCATTATTTCAAAAGCAAAGAGGATGTCTGCACCGCTCTCCTTGAAGAAGCCCTCGAATCAACTCGCCGACTGTTTTTGTCTCTGGCAGAGTCGAATCCGTACGAGGCCTTTGAACAATGGATAAGCCGAATTATGGACGGCAGCAGTCAGGAAGGCCTCGCTTTTCGGCTTGTTCTGCGCCTTTCCGACGAAGCGGCGGTCTTCCACGGTCCTGTCCCGGATCGGTTCAGTCTCTTCTGGGCCGAACAGGCCGGCGGCCTGGAAAAAATTCTTGCCTCCTTTCAGTCGGAGCAGGGGCTTCGGCTCGACCTGCGCTCCTCCGCCCTGCTGCTGCTCAGCACAGCCGTGGGCCTTATCCGGCTGCAGAACACTGTCCCGGCAGGCCTTCCGACCGAATCCCTGCTGAAAACAGCTCTTCGGCTGATTCTCTCATAAAGGATTGCCGACAGGAGCCGCGGAGGAAGCAGGCGTTGTCGATGACTGGTTCTGCTGGAACTGCCGTATCATCATCCGCTGCTGAATCTGCATCGTCCAGCTCATAATCTCCATCAGATGCTGCTTGGGCAGAACCAGATGCGTCTGAATGCGTCCGCCGTCCGCCCGGACCCCGATCGCCAGAGCACTTTGCGTCTGAACCGGAATGGACTCAATTATCTCGAAAAACGGCGGCATCGGAGCATCCGAACTGACCGCCTGCGTTGAACGTGTCATTTCTCCGAACCCCTTCATCAGCCGAATGACATTGACGGAGACGACCGCATCCGCCGTCTGAGCATTGGGAACGGCCTTCAAAGCCGCCTGCATCTCCGCAGGAGCCGGGGCATTGGCCGGCAAATCAATCATCCTTTCGAGAGACTGACGGGCCTGCGGCCCCATCGCCATAAATAATTTTTTATCTGCGAGTGCCATCAAATAAATTTCGTCGTCTCCAAACATCGTTTTAAGCATCTTTCTGTCCTGTTCCGATGCATTTTCCGGAACGGAAACCCGAACCACAATCTGATCAATCGACACGCCTTTGTACTGATCCGCCTTTTCCTCCATCGTAAAGACAGCCGGAATTCCGAACATCTTGTAAAACTCATTCGCCAGGTCTTTCCCTTCCTTTACCACCTCCCGCATCGCCGCCGCATCCGTAATTTCAATCGCCTGACGAGCTGAAAACGGAGGGGTACCGGCCGTGTAGCCGTATGAATAAGCCATCTGGGCTCCCGTCGCCTTCATACTTTTGGCCAGCAGGGCCTCCGTTTGGCTCCGCAGAGCCGCTTGCTTATCCCCAGCCAGGGAAAGAAAAGCATCCAGAAAAATCCAGTTGACCTTTTCGATCATCGGCTTATTCAGCACCGCCAAAACATGAACGGGGGCTTCCGCATCCAGATAGCCGCCCAGGGAAAAGCCCGGTTTCATCGCAGGGTCGCGTACCAGCATTTTGGCCAGTTCTGTATCCTTTTTGGCTGTAAAAAGCACCTCTGCCGTCATCTGCTCCGGCACAGGCGAAAGCAGGATGCTCAGACTGTCCGCCTGTCCCATCCAGGTATCCAGTGTATTGAGCATCGTCGAAATCGCCTCCGGCTTAAACGGCATTACCGCTCCTCCCTGAGAGGCCGCCTGCAGGCCTTGCTGAACCGCCTCCTTCAACGGCCCCGCCGCCGTCTGATAGCCCTTGTCCACATTCAGCCAAAACCACGCCGGAGCTGAAACGGCATTCTGGGCATCCGCAGGATTCAGACGAGCGGCCAGAGATTGTTTCTTTTCCTTCAAAATCGTGCGGACTGCCAGAAGGGATTGTTTCTGTTCGGCAGGGCCCAGCATCAGATAGGGGATACCCTCCAGCGGAACAAATGCAACAGTACCAAGCGATGAACCCGGCGCAGAAAGCGTATAAATCCCGTTTTCATCCGCCCCCCGAGAATAAGAACTTGATGTGTACACTTTGGCATCAGGTACGGGCAGCAAAAGCACCGCCATCGGTTCCCCACCGGTCGAATTCAGAAACAGGGCTGCGGCAATCGTACCGTTTTTATCTACCCCATTCAGCATCGGGTCCCCTAACGCCCCTCCCAAAAACATCGGAAACATCATCGAAACAGGCATCGGGCTTACACCCGACAGATACTGGTCCAGTTTCTCCAGCGTCCCCGTAAAATGATTAAGTCGAAAACAAATCAGCGTATCAGCAGGCAGCAAATCGAGGATTGCATCTTTTGATGAGGAGGCCGAATAACCGACCGATACAAACAATCCGCCAACCGACAAAAGAAGACATAAAAGAACCGGAAACAGTCTTCGATTCATACAAACGCTCCTTTCAAAAAGCAACGGTGAGCAACAGTTTCTAGAATTCACACAAGATTAAGACTGGTCTTTTCAAAACTTGTTACACGAAAACTTTTTTATTTCATTTGAAAAATCTTCAGAATTTCCTCCTTTTTCTTTAACGGACCTGCAACAATCGGAATGTAATCTCCCTGATAAGATTCCGGGACGACAGGAAAGAGAGATTTTCCCTCCGGAGACGAGACAAATCCGCCCGCCCGTTCCACAAGAAGAGCGCCGGCCGCAATATCCCACAGACGCGAACGAATGGTCACAGAGCCCACCATCGCCCCTTTGGCGACATACGCCAGGTGCAGGGCCGTCGAACCCAGACAGCGAAAACGGGTTTTTTGCATAATGGTCTGATACGGTTTGTCAAACTCCGCCGTCATATGGCTCTCGATTCCGAAACAGGCGAATCGATTCAGCTCCTGCTGATTCACCTGAATCCGGGAGCCGTTCATCTGCGCTTCCATCTCGGCCGCGGCTGTAAACATCGAATCCGTCGACGGTTCAAAAACCACTCCGACAATCGGCTGTCCATCCTGCAGGGCGGCAATGCTCACCGAAAAACACAGCAGGCCGTTGGCAAAATTGTTCGTGCCGTCAATCGGGTCAATCACCCACCAGATTCCCTGCTCGCCGCGCGGCGCCAGCTTAAAGAGCTTGCCGCCGTGCCCCTCCTCACACAAAAAACCATGGTCCGGATAGGTCTCCTTGATATGGTCCACGATAATCTTCTGACAAATCGGGTCGGCCTGTGTGACCAGCTCATCCGCATCCTTCTGCGTTGCATGAACAAAGCGAAGTTCTTCCAGGGCCCGCTGCCCGGCCAGACGCGCCGCCACCACGGCCGTCTCGAGCAAATCACGGATTTCTGTCGAAGACAATCCCATACATTCCCTTTCCCTTGACGAACAAACCTAAAAAAGATATTTTACCAACTCAAATGAACAATTGCCAGCCGATAAGCTCGGAAAAATCTTCCGACCGCATCTCTGCCGGAGGCCGGCTTGCCGCCGCCTTTGTCGCCATGGCCATTGCCGTCGGATTCGCCTTTTTCCATGCCTGCGACCGACAATGGCTTGACATCAGTCCCATTCTCGGCGTCTGCGGTTTCAAACAGCGCTTTGGTCTGCCCTGTCCCGGGTGCGGCTGGACCCATTCCATCCAGGCCTTCGCATCAGGGCGTATTGGAGAGTCCTTTTATCTCCAACCCGCCGCCGCCGTCTTTTGTCTGGCAGCCTTTGCGGCCTTTTTTTTTGCTTTACACATCGCCATTTTTGGGATAGATTTTTCGTTTTTGAGGTGGGCACGCTCACCCGGAGGATGCAAAGTGATAATTCTTGCAGCTGCCCTGATTGTCCTGGTTGGATGGATGGCGGTTTTGCTGCTGACCCTTATTGGGCAAAGTCAACCCTGAAACAAACAGAATGAGACCCAAAAAAATAGGCTTTTTTGATTGGTTTTCGGCGGCAGGGCTGCTGGCCCTGCTGGGCGGATGCTCGCCACTGGGGTTTCTTCTGAGCCCCTCCTCTTCGGAACAGAAAATCGCCGCCCAGTTCCCCCTGTACGCACAAAAAGATAAATCCGTCTATCTGGCGGTTCGCCCGTCCGCCGGCAGCCGAACCGATGCGGACATTCCCGGACTCCTCCAGAAAACCCTGGCCGCCGATTTCCACCGAAAAATCAAAATCCCGCCCGAAAAGATTTTCCAGATGTCGGCAGCTCTTCACAATCCTTCCGTCGCTTTTTCCTGGTCTCAGGTCGAGCAAGAAGCACGCCGTGTTCAGGCCGCATATCTGCTCTCGGTGGAAATCGTCGAATTCCAGGCCGTGCCTATGGGCTCACAAAACTATTATATGGGCAATCTGGCGGTCCGAACATTTCTGGCGGAAACAGAATCCGGACAGATTGTCTGGCCACCTGAAAAAACCCCGCGGCTGATTCGAGTCGCCGTGGACTTCGAACCCAAAGGACGCTCTCAACTGGTCCATCGCATGCTCACAGCCGTTTCCCACTGCATCGTGCGGCACCTCTATCCGTGCTCCAAAGCTGCTTTCCGAGTCAGCGAAGAATTGGAACCGCTTGAATCCCTTATGAACTCAACAGAATAGGAGATTTCAAACCATGTACCGAATTCTCATTACCGACAAACTGGCCCAGGAAGGAATTGACCTGATCAACTCCACAGAGGATTTCGAAGCCGTGGTGCGCACGGGAATCAAAGAAGAGGAACTGGCCTCGATTATCGGCGATTATGACGGCCTGATTATCCGCAGCGACACCAAAGTCACCGCCAAAGTGCTCGAACGTCCCGGCAAACTGAAAGGAATCGCCCGCGCCGGCGTCGGCATCGACAACGTGGACGTCCCCACCGCCACACGCAAAGGGATTCTGGTTATGAACACCCCCGGCGGCAACACCCTCAGCGCCGCTGAACACACTATGGCCCTGATGCTGGCCCTCAGCCGCAATATCGTCCCCGCCTGCAACAGTCTCAAACGCGGCGAGTGGGACCGCAAGCGATACACCGGCAACCAGCTGAACAACAAAACCCTCGGCATCATCGGTCTGGGCCGAATCGGAATGGCCGTGGCCAAAATGGCCCTTGGCTTTAATATGAAAATTCTCGGCTACGACCCCTTTGCCGCTCCGGTTGAGGCGGAAAAACTGGGAATTGCCATTACGGATTCTCTGGAAAGAATCTTCAAAGAATCCGACTTCATTACGCTCCATGTTCCCAAAAATGAAAAAACCCTCAACATGATCACCGCCAAAGAAATGAAGATGATGAAGCCGAGCTGCCGGCTGATTAACTGCGCCCGCGGCGGCATCATCAATGAAGAGGACCTGTACAACGCTCTGGCCGCCAAAACCATCGCCGGCGCCGCCCTCGACGTCTTCTCCAAAGAGCCGCCGGAGAATACCCGTTTCAAGGAACTGGACAACTGCCTGGTCACCCCGCATTTGGGAGCCAGTACCGAAGAAGCCCAGATTGAAGTCGCCGTTGAAGCCGCCCAAATCCTGATGGACGCCATCAAAGGCGGCCCCATCCGCAATGCCGTCAATGCCCCGGCCATGGGCGGCCTGTCCCCCATCATCAGCCAGTACGCCGCTCTGGCCCAGCGAATCGGCTCCCTGGCCAGTGCGATGGTATCCGGACATCTCAAAAATGTGCAAATCGAATTCCGCGGCTCCATCGCCGAAAAAACCGTGGACCCGATTGCCACCTCGTTCGCCATCGGACTGCTTCAGCCGCATTTTGACACCACCGTCAACCTCGTGAATGTTCACTTCCTGGCCAAAGAGCGAGGCATCAGCATCGATCAGACGAAAAATCCGGAAATCAAAGACTTTGAATCCACATTTGCCGCCACCGTCCAGACCGATCAGCAGAAACGCACAATCGTCGGAACCGTTTTCGGCGGCAATTTGCCCCGCATTATCGAAATCGACGGTTTCCCGATTGAAGTAACCCCTGAAGAGGCCATGCTGATTATCTTTAACGACGACAAGCCGGGCGTCATCGGCGCCGTCGGAACCATTTTAGGAAAGCACGGCATCAACATCAACACCATGGGCGTCGGTCACAAAAGGGCCGAAGGCAAAGCGATTCTGGCCTTCAGTCTGGACAAACTGCCGGATGAAAAGGCCGCTGATGACCTGAAAAATCTGGAGTTCGTCAACGAATTGTACATCTGCAAACTTCAGTAATTTCCGAAAAAACAAGCAGGATGAAATCCGCCCCGCCCTGCCGCATGGTCAGGGCGGGGATTCTTTGCCTTTACGGAGACGACGTAGAATGACGGCAGGAAAACGCACCCAGACGAAACAACTGAATCTGGCTTTTGAGGAAATGGAAAATTCAAAACCCTCTCCGTCCGAATCCGCTGCAACAGAGCAGACCCACGAAGAAACCCAAGAGGACCGGGAAATGCCCGCTGCATCTTCGGGCTCCCGGCGACGAAAGGCGGCCGCCGCAACAGCTGAAACGCTCGCCGCCAAGCAGCGGGATATCAGTGTCAGTGAGTTTTTCGCCAAAAACCGCCATCTGCTCGGTTTTGACAATCCCCGCAAGGCCCTTCTGACCGCCGTCAAAGAAGCCGTCGACAACTCGCTGGATGCCTGCGAAGAGGCCCATATCCTGCCGGACTTGGAAATCTCCATCCAGCCCTTCAACGGCTCCGACAACAAATTCACCGTCTCCGTGCAGGACAACGGCCCTGGCATTGTCGGTCAGCAGGTTCCCAATATTTTCGCGCGGCTCCTGTACGGCAGCAAGTTCCACACCCTGAAAATGAGCCGCGGTCAGCAGGGCATCGGCATCAGCGCCGCCGGAATGTACGGCCTGCTGACTACGGGACAGCCCGTGCAGATTATCACCCGCACCAGCCCCAGGAAAAAAGCCCGCCATTACCACGTCCAAATCGACACCGCCCGCAACCGTCCGGAAACCATTCTTGATGAAGAATGCGATTTTGAGCTACCGCATGGGACCCGCGTGACCATCACCCTCGAAGGACGCTACCAAAAAGGGCGCCAAAGCGTCGATGAATATCTGGCCCAAACGGCTATGGCCAATCCTCACGCCCGAATCCTTTATCGAACGCCGGATGGTCAGACCATCGAATATCCTCGCCGAAGCAATCAAATGCCCTTTATCCCCATCGAAGTCAAACCGCATCCCTACGGCGTCGAATTGGGGGTTCTTTACAAAATGGCACGCGAAAGCCGGACCAAAACGCTCTCTGAGTTCCTCCGGACCCAGTTTTCCAGAATCAGCGACCGACTGGCCGCTGAAATTATTCAGAAGGCCAAACTGTCCGCCAAACTGAAACCCGAAAAAATCACCCTCAAAGAAGCGGAGGCCCTTCATACCGCCATTCAGGATACCAAAATTATGGCCCCGCCGACCGACTGCATCGGCCCTATCGGCGAAGAGGCCCTAATCGAAGGGCTCAAACGCGTGGTTCAGGCTGAGTTCTATACCAGCTGCACCCGAAAACCCGCCGTCTATCGGGGCAATCCTTTCCTGGTGGAAGCAGCGCTGGCCTTCGGCTTCAAGGATGAAGAGGCCGAAGCAGAATCCGAAGACAAAGAACCAATGCTTCGGCTGGTGCGGTTCGCCAACCGCGTCCCCCTGCTCTACCAGCAGTCCGCCTGTGCCATTTACAAGGCTGTGATCGAAACCAACTGGAGAAACTACGGCATCAGCCAAAGCCGCGGCGCCCTGCCTACGGGCCCCATTCTGCTCATGGTCCACATCGCCTCCGTCTGGGTCCCCTTTACCTCCGAAAGCAAAGAGGCCGTGGCCCATTACCCCGAAATCATCAAGGAAATCAAACTGGCCGTTCAGGAATGCGGACGCAAACTCGGAATGCATGTCCGCCGCCAGAAACGCATCCACACCGAGATGCTCAAACGCAGCTACATCGAAACCTATCTGCCCTATATCGGCGAGGCCCTGCGGGATATTCTGGCTCTCAAGGAAAACCAGGTCCATGATGTCCAGGAAAAACTCAAGCACATCCTCGAAAAAACCCGCTCCATTTGACAGAATCTTACGGACAGATGACCGCTGCCCTTATCGTCTCTTTCGAAAAACCCTCATATTTTTAAGACACAGCAGTTCTCGGAAGCGCCCGCAGGACACAACGGTCTCTTCAACCGCGCGTCGAACCCCCTCAAACCTTTCCACCCCTGTATCATGAAAAATGATAAGTCCATTCCGAACCAGCCACGGCTCCCAGAGCCGAATGTCCAGCAGAACATCCTCATAGAGATGGGAACCATCCACAAATAGGAGACGAATCGACTCATTCCACCCTTTTGCCGCCTCCTCGGACGTCATCCGAAGCGGACAAACTGTATCGCGGACGGAATGAACTCGAAGATTCTCAAGAAAAACCTCATAACTGCCGCGAAGGTGCGGATCGACCGCAAAGACCTTCTCTGCACGGCCGGCTTTCTTTAGGCCGGACGCCAGCACCATCGTTGATTTACCCTTAAAAGAGCCAATTTCAACAATAGAACCTTCTTCTTTGGGAAAATAGGCAAAATAAAAAAGGGTCAGAACCTCTTTTTCGGACAAATGCCCTTCGAGCTCACAAAGCTCCTGAAACTCCTGAACCGTCAGCGTGCTTGAGAGCTGATGATTCATTATTTTTGCACGCCAGGCGCTGAGGCGAAAAAAGCGGGAAATTCGTGCAGCCTTTGGCTTGATAACAGGTAATAGCCGCCTTCGCTGAAACCCTGACACGAGCTCAAGCCCCCTCTGATTCCGCCTAAAGAATAAAAAACTCTACGGATTTCTTCAAGAATGAGGCAGTTTTTATCCTATTTTTATCCGAATGTACAGAAAACCTCTCGAACAGCGCCCCAGTCAGGAAAACCATGCTCTGAATAAAAATTTCTTCTTTTACCGGGGCAGGTAGCCGCGGACCATATAGTGGAGGTCTTCATTTTCAAACGGACGCGGGTCCGGCACCCGGTTTTTGGCCAGATTAA
>JBBFLK010000021.1 GCA_037479115.1 Anaerohalosphaeraceae bacterium
TATGACCAAAGAAGAATATGCATTGCGGGGGTACGATCTACCATGGCTTCCCTAATTTCCAAAATTTCCCCAAGTTTTTTCAGAGATAGCCGCGGGGTGAAAAGATAAAGGCTCCCGGGAAAGAAATTTATTTCGGCTGATTCGGCCGGTTTTATCAGACTTCGGCTGCGGGTTTTGGTGAGGGCCTTTTGGGTTTTCAGGGCACTTGCGGCTCTCATTTCCGAAAAGATTTGGGTGCATTTTTTTTGAAACAAACCGGTTAATAAAAGGGAAAGTGGGGATGTTTTATTGATGGAACAAAAAACCAGAGGAATTATGGAGCAAGTATGTAGAGAAAAAAAAGATGCTTCGGAAGCCTTTCTGAAGGTGTTTTTGCCCAATCAAAATCGGCTCCTTTCCTTTATTCTCTGCTACATTCCTAATCGAGCGGATGCAGAGGATGTGTTCCAGAATACGACCTTTGTGCTCTGGAAAAAATTTGATCAGTATAAACCGGGCAGCGATTTTCTTGCCTGGAGCATTATGATTGCCCGCTTTGAAATTCTGTCTTACTACAAAAAGAAGAAGAGCGAGGGGAGCATTCATTTCGATGAGGAGATGCAGAAAATCCTTGATGCGGAGATGAAGACGTTTGAGAGCCGTTTTGAGCAGCGGCTGGATGCCCTTCGGGAGTGTCTGAAGAAGTTAATTACGGATGAACTGCGGCTTTTGAAGATGCGGTATGAAGAGAATCTGCCGCTGGCTCGGATTGCGGAGCGATTGAGCATCACATCTCCAGCGGTTTTCAAACGGATTTCGAAGATTCACAGCCGGCTGATTCAGTGCATTCGGCAGCGTATAGCTTTTGGAGAGGCCGTATGAATAAGAAGGAGCCGCAGTTTGTCGAACAGCTGACGGGACTGTTTGTCCTTTCACTCGAGGGGACGATTAGCCCGGAGCAGTTTGGGGTTCTGACAAATTTGCTGAAGACGAATAAAGCGGCTCGGGACTATTACTATGATTTCATCGTTTCCTATGTAGGGATAAGCCATCTGGGAATCCTTTCGGAGCGGGAAGAGGCGGGAGACAGCTGGCCCAATTCGCAGCTGTGGAACGAACTGCTAACCTTTGAACGCTCTGCTCCGGCCCTGGATATTCCCCCATGCCCGCCGCAAGCGGACGAGGCGGAAAAGCCCAGAAGTGCCCCGCATGCTTCAAGAGTGAATAAAGTTTCTCTTGTGTCGCTGCTGGTTTCTGCCGCAGCGCTGATTTTTGTCATTGCGTACGGCTTTTTGACTTCGCTGGGGCGCGGGGTGGAGGTGGCGACCCTCTCGGACAGCATCGACGCCAAATGGGCAAATAGGGCCGGTCCGGTGGAGAAGGGAACACGGCTGGCGACGGGAGATGAGCAGTGGCTGCTGCGAGAAGGATATGCAGAACTGCTGTTTGATAATCAGGCGAAGGTGGTGCTGGAGGGGCCGGCGGAATTTCAGATTCTGGCGTCGGACCGAATCGGACTGCGGTACGGCAAGGTGTATGTAAGGGCTCCCGGCGAGGCGGCGGGATTTTCCGTTTATACTCTGGATGCGAAAATTATTGATTTGGGGACGGAGTTCGGCGTTCAGTCGGATATTGGGGGCAATACGCAGGTACATGTACTCAAGGGCAAGACGATGCTGCTTGCCAGTCGGAGCGGCCGAGTGAATCTGGAAATCAGTCAAGGACACGCCAAGAAGGTTGCCGGCAAAACCGGAGAGATTTCGGATATTGAATGTTTGTCCGATTATTTTGTTCGGGCGATCAATTCGGAATCGAAGTGGATCTGGCGGGGGCAGAATCTATGCCTGGCGGATATTGTAGGCGGCGGCAACGGTCTGGGGACAGGTCTTCGCGGTTCCTGCATTAATACCGTAACAGGCCAGTGGAAGGCGGACAGTTATCTGCCGGCGAACTCGACCACGATTCGCCCCGGAACGCATATGGTCAGCGATCATCAGTATCATCCAGTCCGGGGCAATCCGTTTATTGACGGCGTATTCATTCCAGACGGTGAGTTCGGGCCGGTTCAAATCACCAGCCATGGGCATTTGTTCCGTGATTTTCCGGATACGTCCGGTCTGGGGTGGGGCGGCATTATTTATCCGGATCAAACCCTTTTGACCCGACCCATCCGATTGAACAGAATCCAATACGGGATTCCCGGCAAGGGGGCTTTGTTTATGCACGGCAATGCCGGGATTACCTTTGATTTGGAGAAAATCCGCACGGCGTATTCGGGGATGATTCGGGAGTTTCGGGCTGTGTACGGAATTGCGGATGAGTATCTGGATGGGGGAGGATGTCCCGCCTATGCGGATTTCTGGGTTCTGGTGGACGGTCAGGTCCGGTTTGTTCGAAAAGGCGTTCAGGTGCGTCAGGGCGGAACGATTTCTGTGCCGTTATCGAATCAGGACCGGTTTCTGACCCTTGTGACCACAGACGGCGGCAAAGGCAGCCCGGAATATGACAATCGAACCTCGTTTAATGACTGGTCAGTCTTTGGAGAGCCCTGTCTGGTTTTTGAATAGGTGCAGAAAGGATGCGGAAATGAGGATGAACATGCGGCGACGAGTGCGGAAGAAAGAAGCGTTTACGCTGATAGAACTGTTGGTGGTGATTGCCATTATCGCAGTACTGCTGGCGATACTGGTCCCGTCTTTGAAAAGGGCCAAGCAGCAGGCGCACGGTGTGATTTGCCGTTCGAATCTAAAACAGTGGGGAGCGTTTTGGAATCAGTATCTGGCAGATTCCAAAAACCGTTTTCCGGATCCGTTTGATTCCAATAATCAGCAGGTTCTGTGGGTCGGACCGCTGAAACCGTATTATCAGGGCGGAGGCGAGGAGATGCGGATGTGCCCGGCAGCCACGAAAGAGGAGTTTCTTGCACCCGGTTGGAGCTATGCCTGGCAGGTGGTACCTCCCGGTTCTCCGGAGGAGCAATTCAAAAGCAGCTACGGCGTGAACAACTGGACATACGATCATCGGGACCGGGACGGAGACGGACTTTTATGGGGGCGCGAACTGGCTTACCACTGGAAACGGTCGGATGTCAACCAGGGGACCAGTCAAATACCGCTGTTTCTGGACTGCTTCCGCTGGGGCGGTCATCCGCGGGACTGGCGGTATGACCAGCCGTTTGATGACCCGGGCAGCCCGCACGGATACACGGCCTTGCCCAATACCTATGAGGAGTTTTTCAACAATTGTCTGACCTCTCATGAGATGAGACGTTTTTGCCTGGACCGACACAATGGGGGTGTGAATGTCCTGTTTTTGGATATGTCGGTCGATCGCGTCGGCCTCAAACGGCTCTGGCAGCTGAAATGGCATAAGGCCTTTGATACACAGGGGTTCCGGGGGACGTGGCCCAGTTGGATTAACAAGTACAAATAAGAGAGTCTGTTTATCAACCGGAGGTGCTGAATGAAGATGGATCGGCGAACGTTTTTGAAAACGGGCCTTGCCGGCTCGGCCGGCTTGGTATTGGGAGGATGTACGTCCTCCGTGTGGGGGGATTCCGGCTCAAGTCGGCCGAACTTGATTGTGGTGATTGCGGACCAGCTGGGAACGCAGCACTGCGGGTATGCGAGGTACTGGAACGGGACAAATTATGCCGGTGCGGAGAATGCGCGGACGCCGAATCTGGACCGGTTTGCCGAGGAGGCAATGAACTTTAAGAACTGTGTGGCCAGCATGCCGGTCTGCTCGGCCTTTCGGGCGACGCTGATGACGGGCAAATACACGACTACAACCGGCATGGTCATCAATGAATTGCGGATGAATCCGTATCAGGAGTGTTTCGGCCATGTCCTCACGAGGGCGGGCTACAATACGGCGTATATCGGCAAGTGGCATCTGTATGCGAATAAACTGGGGGACCATCTGAATCCGGAGAATTCGTTTGTGCCTCGCGGTGTGCATCGGCTGGGCTTCAACGGTTTCTGGGCGGCCTACAACTTCCATCATAATTATTACGGAAGTTATTATCATACAGAGTCGCAGGAGAAAATTTATTTCCCCTCGGGGGTCTATGAACCAGACGGACAGACGGATTTGGCGATAGACTGGATTCGCTGCCATGCGAAAAAATCCTCTCGTCCGTTCGCGATGATTTTGTCGTGGGGGACTCCTCATGCTCCGTGGTCGATTGATAATGTGCCGCCGGAGTATTATGCCCATTTTGCCAATACGAGTCTGCCCAATCCGCCGAATTACAAACCGTCCAATGATGACCCGTATGCAGACAGCTGGGCAAAGCTGAGTGCTACGGACCGGGCGAATCTGGAAACCTGGCGTCGGATTTATTATGCGATGACGGAAAACCTGGACTGGAATTTCGGCCGCCTGATGCAGTTTTTGTCTGAAGAGGGACTGGCGGACAATACGATTGTGGTTTTCACATCCGACCACGGGGAAATGTTCGGTTCGCAGGGGCGTGCAGCCAAGAACACCTTTTATGAAGAAGCGGCTCGGATTCCGTTTTTGATTCGCTGGCCGGGCCGGATTCCCGCCGGCCGGGTTTCGGACGCCTGTATTTCGTCGGCGGATTTCATGCCGACCTTTTTGGGGCTGATGGGATTGCCGATTCCATCGCGGGTGGAAGGGATGAATCTGGCGCATCTGGTGCAGGGACAGAGTGGGCCGGAGCCGGAGTTTGCGTTTCTGCAGAATACGGGGGCCTGTGCCAGCTGGGAGAACGGCTATGAGTGGCGGGCCGTTCGGGATAAGCAGTATACCTATGCTCAGTACAAGGTCGATGGGAAAGAGCTGCTCTTCGACAATATCAACGACCCGTATCAAATGACGAATCTGGCGGACAATCCATCGTATCAGGACAAAAAGAACGAACTGCGCAGCAAGATGCTGGCGAAGATGGCTTCCATCGGCGACACGTTTGAGGTGTCTACTTATTATCGGGACAACTGGACGGATGGAAACCGGGTGATTCTTCGCGGGGCACGAGGATAAGGGTCATTGAACGAACGGCGGCCTGTACTCGGCGTATAGGCCCGAAGCTTTCGAAACAAAAGAAACGGTTGAAATCAGGAGGTACGTACGATGAAAAGTGTGAAGATTCCAATGCGGCTGATGACAGCGGCTACGGTTATCAGCCTGCTGAGTGTGGCTGTATCGGCGGGTGTTCTGGTCCCGGGACTGGATGACAGTACAGCCCTGGTGACTTATCCGGCGGCGCGGGCGGGTGTGGCCGGAGACCATGCGAAAATCACCACCGCCAAGATTACCCTTGCGGCCCGGTTTAATCCGGATGTGAGTATGGTAACCGGCGGCCCGACGATTGTGATTGAGGACGGCGGTACAACCAACGGCACGGGACTGTATCTGGGGGACGGCAACCTGTTTTTTGCCGCCAAAAGCAATAATCAGCTGGGGCTGCCGACCAGTATGAACGATACCGATTTCAGCGATAATGCCCTGGCCATTACAATAGGGCCGGTAAGATTCGGCTCCGAAAATGTGGTGTATGCTTCGTTTGACGCCGCGGCGGGCATACTGGTTACCAGCATCAACGGGCTGCAGCGAGTCTATACGATTACGGGCTCCAATGCCTCCAAGAACCTGGACGGCAACACATCCGTGAGTTTTTTAGGTTCCGGTGCGATTACTCCCGGTCATATGGGCGGTCTTTGCGAGACGGGTGCAGCCCAGTTCCCGCTGCTGTTCTGGAACAATGCCCGCAATATGGTCCAGAAAGCCGGCTACAACAACCAGCTCGGTCAGGTCTTTTCCAATGTGGAGACGCTCGAGCTGCGGGCGCACAATCCTGTGCCGGCCACCGGTGCAACGAATGTCAATCCGCTGATGGTTGCGCAGCTGCAGTTTACTTCGGCCAGAGATCCGAACAACATGAGCAATCCGAATCCGAAAGTGACCGGTCATTTTGTGACGGTGTATCAGGTTCAGAACGGGGAACCCAATACGCTTCTTCCTCCGCTGTATGAGACGTTTGTTTCGTCCGGCAGTGACCCGGTTGCTGTTCCCTTTACCTTCACTTGGGACCAGGTGGTCTGCTGGCGTGTAGAAGAACAGATTCAGGGCAAGAGCAAGGGGGACCCGGCAAATCTGGTCGGTCCAATCTGGTTCTTTACAGCCACGCCTTCCAAGCCGATTGTGACGGTTTCTCCAGATCCGACGACTGCATTTCCTGCCGGCCAGGCATCCTTTACCTGCGAGTTTACTTCTCAGTCTGCTCCGACGGTTACGTGGTACAAGGTCGGCACGCCGGATGTTCCCTTAAGCACGTCGGATCCGGATATTTCGGTTGTGACGGTTCCTACCAATGGAATCACCTATGCTTCAACGCTGACCATCAGCAATATTGAGAAGGCTGATGAAGGCAGCTACTATTGTTCGATTTCCAACAGCGGCGGCAGCGAAGCATCTGCTTCCGCGACGCTGGGGGTGAAGCGCAAAGTAGCCCACTGGACTCTGAACAGCGACAGCAGCAGCTATAACAATGGACAGTATCTGGATCTAAGCGGCGAGGGCCATCATGCAACGCCGACGCTTGCGCCGGTCTTTTCCAGCAGCACGCCCGGGACTCTCGGCGGACAGTCGCTGGATATGACGGCTGCCGGGCAGCCGCAGGCCGGAGGCGATTCCGGGATCTGGGCGACCGCTCAGAATACCGGGGAAACGACGGTTTCGGCCTGGATAAACTGGGCCGGTCCGAACGGCGCCTGGCAGGGAATTGTCGCCAATCGGCAGCGGACGGACAGCAGCTTTGTCGCCAATTACTACATCGAAATCCGGCAGGATAACGGACGGCTCCAAATCGGCGGCATTCCGGGGGTTGGCGACCTTCAGATTGATCCGCTGCCGATTGGCCAATGGGTGCATTTGGCGATTACCGCCAAGGCCGGTGAGGTGGTCATTTACCTGAACGGAGAGGTTGCCAATCGCAGCGCCTCCGGTCAGGCGGTTCCGCAAACCCTCTATCCGGTCTATTTCGGCGCGTTGGGCCGAGACCTGACCACCGGTGCTCTGCTGTCTCCGTTTAACGGTTATCTTGATGATGTCCAGATTTTCAATTATGCCCTCAGTTGGGAGGAGGTGGTTGATTTGTACTATCCGGTGATGCAGCAGCGGGTGTGTGTGAATCCGGACAATCTGGACCTTCGTATGGATGTGGCCGGCGGTGGTCAGGCCGGTGACCAGCCTGATTGCCGGGTGGATTTGGCGGATTTTGCCGTACTGGCATCTACGTGGCTGAATTCCGGGCTCTATCCGGCCCAGTAAACTGAGCGAAGATTCCGTCAGGGGGCCGGCATGTCTACCGGCCTCCGACGGATACAAAGTCGGATTCAATCAGCAGGGGGTAAAATGACAGTTCGAAAACCACGGGTGACGCTGCGAATAGTGTTGGGATGGCTTGCTGCCGTCGGAATGAGTGCCGTCGTACAGGCCGGTGAAATTGTTCCGGCTCTGGATGACGGGACGGCGCTGGTGACTTACACGAATGCTCGGGCGGGCATAGCCGGAGACCACTCCAAGATTACAACCGGACAGATTACCCTGGCGGCCCGTTTTAATCCGGATGAGAGTATGATGACGGGTGGGCCGACCATTGTAATTGAAACCGGCGGCACCACGAATGGGACCGGTTTGTATCTGGGAGACGGCAATCTGATTTTTGCCGCCAAAAGCAGCAATCAATATGGATTGCCGACCGGCATGAACGACACCGATTTCAGCGACAATGCTCTGGCAATAACGCTGGGGCCGGTCAGCTTCGGTGCGGAAAATGTTGTCTATGTTTCGTTTGATGCCGCCGCAGGCAGGCTGGTCAGCAGCATCAACGGAGCCGTCCGCATTTATACGATTACCGGGTCGGATGCTTCGAAGAATCTGGACGGCAACACGTCGGTGAGTTTTCTGGGTTCAGGGACCATTCTTGCCGGGCATATGGGCGGTCTTGTGGAGACCGGGGCTGCACAGTTTCCTCTGCTGTTCTGGACCAATGCCCGAAACATGGTGCAGACGCCCGGCTATGCCAATCAGCGGGGGCAGATTTTTGCAGAAGCAGTCCCCGATGAAATCCTTCCTTATACTGTTCTTGTTTTGCAGACGAACGGGGCGACGGCCGTGCAGGAAGGTGGCGAATCGGATACGATCTCCATTCGTCTCAGCAGCGACCCGGGGCCATATTCAGTTACGATTGGTATTATGGATTCGTCCATACCCGCTCAGGTTTTGGCTGTTCCTTCCCAAATTGTCTTTGATTCAGGCAGTTGGCAGAGTCCTCAAACGATTGCCATCACGGCGGTAGATGATGAGGCCCAAGAGCCCCGAGTTCATACAACGCTGCTGACATTTCAGGTGCAGACGGAACCGGCTTCGCCGTATTTCGGGCATACTCCGGCTCCCTTGACGGTTTCAATTCGGGAAAACGACTGCGGACTGTGGGGCTACGATTTTGTGGATATCAATCAGGACTGCCAAGTGGATTTGGCGGACTTGTCTATTTTGGTTCAGCAATGGCTAGAGTGCAGTTTACCGGAAGGAAATTGTACCGATTATCGACCGTGAATTTTGAGACGGTTTGAATTGACGGAGAACAAAATGAAATTTTGGAAAGCAATGCTGCTGCTTTGTCTGGGAGGGACTGTCCGGGCTGATTTGGTGACGGAGAATCTAATTATTCATTTAAAGGCGGATGCCCTAACGGGATTGACGGACGGCAGTGCAGTAACCATCTGGCCGGATTCGACGACGGAGGATTCTGTGGACGGTACTGTGCGGATTGTCAGCGGATACGGCAGCCCAACTTATAAAGCGGGCCAAATCAACGGCAAGCCGGCAGTCCGCTTTGTGCGTGCCGAGCAGGATGTGATGGTTTCGTCTAATTGGGTTTTGCCGAATCCGTCGGCGGGGCTGACGATTTTTATCGTATGCACCGGAGGCAGCAGCGGGTCGGTCGAGCGGGCGGCCCAAATCGGTGCGGCCTCGGGGACGGCTTCTCGAATGATGGCGGTGGATGTTTCCAGCGGCTCTTCGGGCTGCCGGTTCAATAACGGCTATGCGCTCAGTCCGGCCGGCAGCAATCCGGTCAGTGCCGGTGTGTACCATATCGGCATCCGTCGGATGGCTCAGGGGGGACGGCACGACAGTTTGTATTATGCGGTAAATGACTTGATTGCCGAACCGCTGACGTGCAATAATCCGGCCAATGTGATTACTTTTGATTCCGCGGGAAACCATCTTTCCATCGGCAACGGGGTGGATACGGCCGGGGCGTGGTGGCCCGATTTTTACAATGGGGACTTGGCGGAGATTCTGGTTTACAACGCCCAGCTTTCTCTTCAGCAGATTTCCCAGACGGCTGAATACCTCAGCACCAAGTACGGCATTCCTTTCCAGGGAGCATCTATTCTGGTATCAGAAAACGGCGGAGGTACGACGGTTCGGGAAGGCGGCGAGACGGATACCATAAATGTGTCCTTGACATTGAACCCAGGCAGTTCGTCCGTAACAGTTCGAATGGAGGATGTTTTGAATCCGGCTCAGGTCCAAATAACGCCGTGCGAAGTTGTGTTTACTTCCTCCAACTGGCAAAACACGCAGAGTTTTCTTGTTACCGCCGTCGATGACGACCAGATGGAACGGGCGGTTCACGATACCAGACTTAAGCTGACGGTTTTGACAGACCCATCTTCTCCTTATTATGGGATTTCTTTGAATCCCGTCTGGGTGAATATTGAAGACAATGACTGCGGCTCTTTCGGATTCAGTCCGGCCGATTTCAATCTGGACTGCCGGGTGGATTTGGAGGATTTTTCCATTTTTGTTCTCGAATGGCTGGGGTGCAGTATCCCCGATCCAACCTGTCAGAACTTTGCCGGCTGATTTTTCTGCTGACAAACCGTGTGGAAGTGTGTGTGGCGGTTTTGTAAAGGATTTGGAAACATTTTGCGGAGGAAAGGAAAGATGAAAAGTATCTGTATAGTCTGTTTGGCGGCGGTTGTGTTTGCAGGGATGGCATCCGGCGGAGTGATTATCCCCAGTCTGGATGACGGCACAGCCCTCGGGACCTACACAGCAGCCCGCAACGGTCTTTTGAATGAGGTGCCGAAAATCACAACAGGAAAAATCACATTGGCCGCCCGATTTAATCCGGATATCAGTCAGATGACTGCCGGTCCGGTTATTGTCATCGAAAACGGCGGAACATCCAACGGCACCGGCCTGTATCTGGCCAGTGGGAATCTGATTTTTGCAGCCAAGGCGGCAAACGGCCGATATGCCGTTCCGACAAGTCTGAATGATACGGATTTTGCCAATGAGGGCGGACTGGGCAAATCGATGGCGGTTTCGGCTGGCCCCGTTAACTTCGGTCAGGAGAACATCGTTTATGCTTCAATGGACATTGTGAGCGGAAAGCTTTTTATTTGCATCAATGGGGTCGGGAGTCTGTACACAATTACCAACTCTACCGGTACGGAGAATTTGGACGGAAACTGTTCGGTCAGTTTTCTCGGCGTCTCGCCGATTCCGTCGGACCAGTATGGATGGCTGGGCGGACTCCTGGAGGATAACGGGACCAACAATGCTCTGTCTCTGTATCCGCAGTTATTTTGGATGAACGCCGTGCCGATGATCCAGACACCCGGATATGCCAATCAGCTGGGGCAGATCTTTGCGGCTTATGTTCCGGAGCCGGCGTCGCTGGTTCTATTGGGGGGTGGGGCGTTCTTTCTGCGGCCTCGACGTCACCTGTAAACAAAAGCGGAATGCTCCATCAGACGAATGGATGTCGAATGAGGGTTTATCTGCCGCCTGCAGGGAGAGGATCTGGGGAGCTTGCTCCGCACCCTCTCTTTGCGGGCAGCAGATTTTTCTGAGTTGAGGAAGCGGTGAAAATGTGTTTTCTGACTCGACGCGATTTTTTGGGTTCTCTGGGAGCCGGCCTGTTTGTTCCAACCTTCGGAGGTTGCCTGGCGGGCGAATCCGGAAAGTCCGGCACAACGGCAAAACCGCTTCGGCCGAATATCCTGATGATTCTGGTTGATGATATGGGGTATGCGGACCCGAGTTGCTACGGCGGTTCTTTGACGATTCCGACGCCCAACATAGACCGTCTGGCTCAGGAAGGGATTCGGTTTACGCAGTTTTATGTGAACTCTCCGGTTTGTTCGCCGTCGCGTGTAGCCCTGATGACGGGCCAGTATCCGGCTCGGTGGCGCATTTTTACCTATCTGGACCGGCGGGAGCTGAATCGGCAGCGCAGAATGGCGGATTTTCTAGACCCCAGCGCTCCGTTTCTGACGCGTCAGTTTAAAGCGGCAGGGTATGCCGCGGCTCATTTCGGCAAGTGGCACATGGGCGGGGGACGGGATGTCGGAGATGCTCCGCTTCCGCAGGAATACGGCTTTGATGAGTCTTCGGTTGCCTTCGAAGGGCTGGGCGATCGGCTTTTAATTCGCGGCGACGGTCTTTCCAATCAAAGTGCCCGACTCGGACGGGGGCAGATTACGTGGGTGGAAAAGCATCAGATTACGCAAATTCGGGTGGATCAGGCGTTGGATTTCATCCGACGGCACAAGGACAAGCCGTTTTATGTGAATGTCTGGTTCAATGATGTTCATGACCCGCATCTTCCGGTCCCTGAACAGCTGGAAAAGTTTCGGCCGTATTCCGACAATCCGTATGTGCAGAGGTTTTATGCCGTGCTGGAGGAGATGGACCGCCAGATTGGGCGGCTTTCGGACGGGCTGTCGGAAATGGGCCTGGAGGAGAAGACGCTGGTGATTCTTACCAGCGATAACGGGCCGACGGACTGGGCCAGTTATTACAAAGAGGGATGGTTGCCGCCGGGTTCCGTCGGAGATTTTAAAGGCCGCAAATGGAGTCTATACGAAGGAGGCATCCGGATGCCTTTTATTGTGCGATGGAAGGGAACTATCCCCGCGGGAAAGGTCAATCAGTCAACGTTGGTCTGCGGAGCGGATTTGTTCCCGTCGCTGTGTACGATGGCCGGCATCAGTCTTCCATCGGGTGTGCAGCTGGATGGGGAGGATATGAGTGCAGCCTTCCTCGGGGCGGAAATAGAAAGAAAAGAACCGATTTTCTGGTACTATCCCAATGACCCCAAACCGGGCAATCCAAAAAATGTCAGTCCGGTTCTGGCGGTTCGGGAAGGGCAGTGGAAGTTGCTGGCCGGCCTGAAAGGGCAAAATAGGCAGCTTTATAATCTTGCCAATGACCCGAATGAGCAGGAGAATCTGGCACAGCAGAATCCGCAGACGGCTCAAAGACTCTGGGAAAGACTGAGGGCCTGGGCGGACTCGATAGGGTTGGAACGATAGGCAAATAAACAGAGATTTAAGACATCAGAATGCGGGAATAATGGAAACGTTTCCTTCAGGGATGAGCAATTTGGCCGGTGTGATTTTCCTTTTCCTGGCGGGATGGGGGGCTCCACAGGTCTGTGCAAAAGAGACTGCCGCGAAACCGCAGGAAAAAATCTACCAAAATCCGCTCCTGGATGTGCGGCTGGCAGACCCGACGGTGATTCGGCACAACGGAATTTTTTATCTTTATGCGACGGGGGATGTCCGGGGAGGCGGCTATCGATTTTGGACGTCTGCGGATTTGGTCAGATGGACTCGCGGGGAAGTGGTTTTCAGCCGCCCGCGAAGCTGGGCGCCGGATGTATGGCAGGACCCGGTTTCCGGAACGTTTTATCTGTATTACACGGCTCAATCTTCTTTGAATCCGGATTGGCAGGTTGTCGGGGTGGCCGATTCCAACAGCCCAAAGGGGCCTTTCGTGAATCCGCAGGATTTATTTGAAAACGCCATTGATGCCCATCTGTTTCGGGATGATGACGGCCGGCTGTATCTGTATTTTGTGCAGTTTCCTGGCTTCCGGATTACCGTTCAGCTGATGAGCGGTCCGCGAACGCCTTCGGGGCCTTCGAAGGTTGTTCTGGAACCGCAGGAGGACTGGGAGAAAAAGCACGGGGCCGTAACGGAAGGCCCGTGGATGCTCAAACACAACGGGGTTTATTATCTGCTCTACAGCGGCTCTCACGCGGCCTATCCGGACTATGCAGTTGGCTATGCCGCGGCGGACAATCCGATGGGGCCGTTCCGTCGGGCCGCACACAATCCTATCATTCGGCGGTCGAAAGGTGTTTTCGGGCCCGGTCACGGCTGCGTGATTCGGGATGATGCCGGAAACTGGTGGCATCTCTATCATCAGAAGCAAACCAGTCGGGAAAATGATTTCACTCGCTTTCTTTGTCTGGACCGGCTGTGGTTCGATGCGGACGGAAGTCTGCACGGGGCGGCAACTCGTGGAGTTCGTCTGCCGGCGCCGGTTATCGAAAGCCGCGGCGGCTGATACATTTATGGAAAAAGGGAAGCAATGGATAGGCGTGCATTTCTCAAGACGGCGTCGGCGGCCCTGACAGGCGGCTCTTTAGCTCCGGGGCTTTTTGCCGCTGACAATCCCCGCAAACCGAATATCCTGATGATTCTGGCGGATGATGCCACCTACAATGATTTTCCTCTGTACGGCGGCGTCAATGTCCGGACCCCCCGTATCGACCGGCTGGCCGCCGAGGGAATGACTTTTTCAAAAGCATATCTTTCGATGGCGATATGTGTTCCCTGCCGAACGGAGCTCTATACAGGTCTGTACCCGATGCGAAGCGGCTGCTGCTGGAATCATGCTCCCGCCCGCATCGGCACCCGAAGCATCTGTCATTTTCTGCGAGACTTGGGCTATCGAGTCGGGCTGACTGGGAAACTGCACGTATCGCCGAGAAGCTGCTTTCCGTTTGACAAGGTCGAAGGGTTTGAGGACAACTGCGTTGCAGAAACGGCTGATTATAACTGCCGCGGGATTCGGGCCTATATGGAGGCGGATAAAAGCCAGCCGTTTTGTCTGATTGTCGGGCTGGTGCTTCCGCATGCGGTCTGGACCGTCGGGGATGCGAATCATTTTGACCCCGAAAAACTGAAGTTGCCCGCAAATCTTGCGGACACGCCCCAGACCCGTCAGGATTATGCGAGTTATCTGGCGGAGATTGAGGTGCTGGATCAACAAGTGGGGGATATTCTGGATACGCTCGAACAAACGGGTCAGGCGGACAATACCCTTGTTCTTTTCTCTACCGAGCAGGGGTCGCAGTTTCCCGGCTGCAAATGGACCAATTATGAATGCGGTCTTCATACAGGCATAACGCTACGTTGGCCGGGGGTTGTGAAACCGGGCGTTCGTACGGAAGCAATGATTCAATATGCGGATATTCTGCCGACGCTGATAGAAGCGGCGGGAGGAACCGTCCCAACCGGGCAGTTCGACGGGACCAGTTTCCTGGAGGTGCTGACCGGAAAAAAAGATGGACACCGCCGGTATACCTATGGGATGCACAACAATATCCCGGAAGGGGGTGCCTATCCGATTCGTTCGGCTCGGGACAGCCGTTATCGTTATATCCGCAATCTCCTGCCGGAGCGGGTCCATATTCAGAGATATGTGATGGGGCCGATAGGAAACAAACACACGCACTACTGGAGTTCCTGGATGCTGGCAGCGGTGGAGGATGAAAAGGCCTATCAGCTGGTGAGCCGGTATCTGAAGCGGCCTGGGGAGGAACTTTACGACAGCAATAACGACCCGTATGAACTGAACAATCTGGCGGATAATCCGCAATATGCGGATGTCAAAAGACGCTTGTCGGAGGAGTTGGACCAATGGATGAAAGAGCAGAGTGACCCCGGTGCGGTTCTGGATACCCTGCAGCGCTATAATCAGGCGCGAGGAAAGCGGAACGAAACATGAGAATTGTTCCAAGTAGCAAAAACGATGGAAAACGAAAGGAAGAATGAATGAAAAGCTTGAAATGGATGGTTTGTCTGATGGGGGTTTTGATGGGAGTTTATGCGCAAGCCGCGGAGACGAACTGGCAGCCCCAAAGCGGCGGACTGGTGACCCGGTGGGGCAAGGCCCTGAAGCCCGAGACGGCCTGGCTGGAGTATCCTCGGCCGCAGCTGGTGCGTTCGGAATGGCTGAACTTAAACGGGCTGTGGGATTTTGCCCTGCTGTCGAAGACCGCTCCGATGCCGAAGGACTTTTTTCAGAAGATTCTGGTCCCGTTCTGTGTGGAGTCGGCCTTGTCAGGGGTCGGCCGAACCGTGACCCCGAATGACCGAATCTGGTACCGCAGGACTTTTACGGTGCCGCCGTCCTGGACTGGCAGCCGGGTGATTCTGCATTTTGAAGCAGTCGATTGGGACACGGCCGTCTGGGTTAACGGGGCGTATGTCGGTTCGCACCGCGGGGCGTATGATCGTTTCAGTTTTGACATTACGGAGTACCTCAAAGACGGGACGCAGGAGCTGGTTGTTTCCGTCTGGGACCCGACGAATTTTGAATCACAGGCCCGCGGCAAACAGCAGATGCCGCAGGAAGGGATTTGGTACACACCTGTCAGCGGCATCTGGCAGACGGTCTGGCTGGAGCCGATTCCCAAAGCAGCCGCCATCCGGGAAATCAAAATCACGACCGATATTGATAAAAATCAGGTTACAATCATTCCCATCGCCTATGAGCCGGATTATCGGAAATATTCGGTCAAGATCTCCGTCTTCGAAGGTCAAAATCCGGGGCCGGAAGGACAGACTGCTGTCAATAAGCCGCTGACCCTGCGGATAGACAATCCGAAATTGTGGTCGCCGGACAGTCCGTTTCTGTACGATGTCAAACTGGAGCTGCTTGGGCCGTCCGGGGAGGTTCTCGAGCGGCTGTCAAGTTATTTCGGGATGCGCAAAATCAGTCTGGGACAGGGGCAATTCGGGAAGGAATTATTCTTGAACAACAAACCGCTGTTCCACTACGGCACGCTGGACCAGGGCTGGTGGCCGGACGGCCTGCATACGCCGCCTTCGGATGAGGCAATGAAATACGATTTGGAAATCACCAAACAGATGGGCTTTAATATGATTCGCAAGCACATCAAGGTTGAACCCCAGCGGTGGTATTATTGGTGCGACAAATTGGGGATTCTGGTCTGGCAGGATATGCCGTCGGGGATGGTGGTGCTGCCGGACCCGGATGGCCGTCGTCAGCATCACATCCAGCATGTTCCGGCGGACGGGCCGGATCTGCATCAGCGGTCGGAGCATGCGGCCCAGTTTGAATGGGAGCTGCGGCGGATGGTGGACCAGCATTTCAACGCACCCTGCATCGTCATGTGGGTGCCGTTCAATGAGGGCTGGGGCCAGTATGACACCTGCCGCATCAGTAACTGGCTGAAGGCATATGATCCGACTCGTCTGGTAAATGCCGTCAGCGGCTGGGCCCTGCGTCCCTGCGGCGATGTCTATGACATTCATACGTATCAGAAGGACCTGACGCGGCCTTCAATCCAGAAAGACCGCGCGACGGTCATTGGGGAGTTCGGCGGCATCGGCTATCCGATTGAAGGGCATCTGTGGAATCCAAAGATGCGCAATTGGGGCTATCAGACCTATCACAGTGCACAGGAACTTTTGGACAATTATATCTATAAGTTTAATCAGATTGCTGAGATGAAAAAGCAGGGTGTCTCCGCAGCCGTCTATACCCAAACTACGGATGTAGAAGGGGAGGTCAACGGGTTGATGACCTACGACCGTGAGGTCATTAAAATACCTGTGGAGAAATTACGGCAACTTCATCAGGTTTTGTATAAAGAGAACCAGTAAGGAGTCTGCCCGATGAGAACGGTTTGGATTGCGGCGGGAGTCTGTCTGTTTTGGAATGCGGCGGCTGCGCAGATGCCGGACCCGCCCGGACAGGTCAAGCCGGGCCAGAAACCGGTCTATGAGGCCTACCTGTTTGCGCATATGATGGAAGGCGATTATGGCCGGCTGTATTACAGTGTGAGCCTGGATGGGCTGCACTGGACGCTCTTAAACGGCGGCAGGCGGGTGTTTGAGGAATACCGGGGCCATCCGGATATCTGTCGGGGGCATGACGGGCGGTATTATTTGGTCGGCAACCGGCGGGATGAGGACCTGATTATCCATTTTTGGGTCTCGGAAGATTTGCTCTGCTGGAGTCAATACAGCCAATATGAACCGAATCTGAGAAGCATTCCGGATTATCCAAGAGCCCTGATGCGGGTCGGGGCGCCGAAACTTTTTTATGATGAGCCGTCTGCTCAATATCTGCTGACGTGGCATACGACGCACGATTTGGGACCGATAGACCTTCCGGAGCCGTACTGGGCAGGCCAGCGGACAATTTACGCTCTCTCCAAAGACCTGAAAACGTTTTCCAGTCCTCCGAAGAAACTTTTCGGATGGGATATGGCCACCATTGATGTGATTGTCCGCCGAGCGGGCGAGTTCTATTATGCCGTTATCAAAGATGAGCGCTATCCGACGCTCGATTGGCCGACCGGAAAGACGATTCGAATCTGCCGAAGCCGCAGTCTGCTCGGCCCGTATTCAAAACCCGGCCCGCCGGTGAGCCCGAATTTTCGCGAGGCGCCGATGCTGATTCCCTCGCCGGATGGGAAAATCTGGTACTTGTACTATGAGCAGTATCCGGGGATTTCATACGGGCTTTCGATAGCGGAGAAGCTGGAGGGGCCCTGGTATCAGGCCTATGGCAATTCACCAGTGAAGGACTGGAACAAATATGAGCTGCCGGCCAGGGCCCGTCACGGCTGTATGCTTCCCATCAGCCGAAGGGAGTATGAAACGCTGGTGTCTGCGTTAAAATAAATAGTTTTTTCTTGTTTTTTCTCTCGGCCGATTTAAAAATCCCCTGGTGAAAAACGGCCCCGTACCCAAGCCCAGGGAGGGGAAACTCCGGCCGTTTCCTGATAACTGACAGCTGATAACTGACGATTTTTGAACTGGAGCAAAAGGGATAGAAAATGAATCGTCGGACCTTTTTGCATCGCTCTATCCTGGCCGTTTCTGCCGGGTTTCTGGCCTCTCGAAAAGGGTTTTCCTTGGAATCGCCGGAGGGCTTTCCGGTCCAAATCGTTGTCGATGCCTCCCGAAAAAGCGGCGAGTTTCGTCCTATCTGGCGGTTTTTCGGGGCCGATGAGCCGAATTACGCCTATATGAAAGACGGCAAAAAACTTTTGGCCGAATTGGGAAAGCTGGCTCCGCAGCAGGTCTATTTCCGCACTCACAATCTTCTCTGCTCCGGCGACGGAACCCCGGCCCTCAAATGGGGCTCCACAGGCGTCTACCGCGAGGATGAGCAGGGCAGGGCTGTTTATGACTGGACTCTTTTAGACCGAATCTTTGATACCTATCTGGAGTGCGGTGTCAGACCCTACGTTCAGATTGGTTTTATGCCAAAAGACCTGTCCATCAAACCCGAACCCTATCAACATTCCTGGACCCCTTCGGCCAAATACGAAGAAATCTATACCGGCTGGGCCTATCCGCCGAAGGATTACGGCAAATGGGCTGAGCTGGTCTATCAATGGGCCAGACACTGCGTACAGCGATACGGGCGCAGTGAAGTCGAAACCTGGTACTGGCAGGTCTGGAACGAGCCCAACATTGGGTATTGGCAGGGCACATTCGAAGAGTTCTGCCGGCTTCACGATACGGCGATTGATGCGGTCAGAAGAGCTCTGCCGACCGCCCGGGTCGGCGGTCCCGATGTTGCCGGCAGCGGCGGACAATTCCAAAAAGATTTTCTCCGGCATTGTCTGGAAGGCACCAACCGGGCAACCGGCCAAACGGGCACTCCGCTGGATTTTGTCTCGTTCCACGCCAAGGGAGCTCCTCGCTTTGCGGACGGCCATGTTCGAATGGGCATTGCCGAACACCTTCGAACCATCGAAGACGGTTTTCGCATCATCGCCTCCTTCCCGCAGCTGCAGGGCCGGCCGATTATCATCGGCGAATCAGATCCGGAGGGCTGTGCCGCCTGTCAGGGAGAACATCTCGGTTATCGCAACGGGACGATGTATTCCAGTTATACGGCCGCTGTGTTTGCCCGCAAGTACGAGCTGGCCGAGCGGTACGGCATCAATTTGGAGGGGGCCCTGACCTGGGCCTTTCAGTTTGAAGACCAGCCGTTTTTTGCCGGGTTTCGTTCTCTGGCCACACGGGGTATTGACAAGCCCGTCCTGAATGTTTTCCGAATGTTCAGCCGGATGGGCGGTCAGCGGCTCGCCGTCCAAAGCAGCGGGGCTGTTTCCCTCGAGACCATGCTCCGGGAGGGCGTCCGCCGTCAGCCCGATGTTTCTGCGCTGGCTTCCCTCGACTCGCACAAACTGGCTCTTTTGGTCTGGCATTATCATGATGACGACCTGCCCGGGCCGGAGGCAAAGATTGAACTGAATGTGAAGAATCTGCCGGCGGATTTCCGGCCGAGTTCTGTTCGGCACTTTCGGGTCGATCAGACTTACAGCAACGCCTACACCCTCTGGAAAGAAATGGGCCGGCCGCAGGACCCCGCCCCTGAACAGTATGCACGGCTCGAACAGGCAGGCCGTCTGGCGGAAATCCCTGCACCGGAGCTGAGCGTTTCCGAAACGGGCGGTTGTATTTTTCGCTTTTCTCTGCCCCGGCAGGGAGTATCCCTTCTTGAGCTGCACCGCACGGGGTAAACGGGGGTTTTAGACCGGCTTGAAAAGGGGAACGTTCAAACGCGAAACCAAATCGGAGGAGGAGGGATTCGAACCCCCGGTGCCTTTCGGCACAGCGGTTTTCAAGACCGCCACCTTAAGCCACTCGGTCACTCCTCCAGACAGCTGGAAGACCGGACAGAGGATATTGTAGAAGGCGGATATGCAGAAGTCAACCCAAGTCCGGCGACTGTCGGTCAGTCATTCCGTCCATAAAGATATTGTTCGTCCGCAAAGGTATAGTCAAAAACCTCTTCGGGTTTGAAGTAAAGGCTGATTTCATACTCTGCCGAGGCGGGACTGTCGGAGCCGTGAATCAGGTTGAATCCGCGGCTGCATCCGAAATCCCCGCGAATCGTGCCCGGTTCGGCCTCGTAGCCGAAGGTGGCCCCCATCAGTTTTCGAGCCATCTGGATGACCCCTTCGGCCTGCCAGACCATAATCAATACGGGTGATGAGGACAAATACCTTACGACGCCTTCAAAAAAGGGCTTGCCTTCGTGAACCGCGTAGTGCCTGCGGGCCAGCGATTCGGGAATCTTCATAAACTTGGCCGCTACCAGTTTCAGGCCCTTGTCCTCAAATCGCTGGATAATTTGTCCCATCTTATGCCGATGTACGGCATCAGGCTTGAGGATAATCAGCGTCCTTTCCGGCATACTGGTTTTATCCGCAAAGCCGGCGGCTACCGTGTGCTGGGAACAATATAAATCTCCACCCGGCGATTGGCTGCATTGCCGCCTTTGTTGGGCTTGTTCGGTTCAACAGGACGGTATTCGCCGTAACCCTTGACGGCCATTCGTTCCGGCGCGATGCCGGCCGCTATCAGAGCGTTCAGAACGGATATGGAACGATGGACCGACAGATGCCAGTTCGTCGGATGGGCCTGCAGGGTGCTGGGCTTCTTAATCGGCACATCATCTGTATGCCCAACAATCACCATATCAAATCCCGCGGCCTCCGGTGTTTTCATAATCGCGGCCAGCTGCCGAAGGGCTTCCTGAGCCGAGGCGGCAACCTTGTCGCTGCCTAAGTCAAACAGCAGGTCGCTCTTGAATTTAAGCATCCCGGTGCTTTCATCAAAGGTAATCATATCGCTGGTCTTGGCGAACTCCTGAAGCCGCAGATTCAATTCCGGCGGCAGGGGAGCACCGCTCTGAAGCAGTTGGGCCTGCATCTGAGCAATCAGGGCCTTCTTCTTTTCTAAATCTGCTTCAAGGGCCGCTATAAGGGCATTCTTGGCCTGAAGGTCTGCGCTGCCTTGGCCGGCGAGCATTTCTTTGTCTTTCTGGCATTGCTGCAGGTTGACGCTGCACTGAGTTAATTCATTTTCCAGGCTGGAAATGCGTTCCTGCTGGAGTCGGTTCTGAGTCCGGAGCTCATCAATAGTCGGTTGTTGACAACCGGTTATAAAGATCAGAGCGGCAACGGAAACAATTCCAATCAAAGTCTTAACCATCTTCATATTCAATCCCTTTCTTGCTCCAGAAACTCCGTATTTGTTGCTCAAATCAGGAAAAAACTGTATTGATGCAATTACACCTTCTTTTTATCGGTTTACAAGAGCGAATCTAATTTATTTTTTCTTTTTTTTCTCGGGTTTTGGGGCCTTTTCTTTTTTGGGCTTTTGAGCGATGCCTGCCGGCTTAGGCGGTTTTTCCGACAGCATTGAGTTGAAAACAGCCAGCAGGAGCAGCGTCAGGACGAAAAGACCGCCTGCAATCCACCAGGCCATAGAGACTCCCATCAGCTGAGAACCGGCCAGGAGGTTCAAAAGTCCGGGGCGGATATGCCGCAACCCGGCCCCCAGGGCAATTGCCGCAATAATCAGCGAAGCAAAGGGAACCAGCATTGCTAGACCGTAGGCGGTGGTGGCCGGGTCCACTGGGGCGGCGGCAGCGAGTTGTACTGCGGCGCCGGATGGAGCTGTAACGGATTCGAGCGAAGCCGCTTCGGCGGCGGAGACCGCCTGCGGGGTTTTGGCCTCTTCTGAGACTTCCTCAAGCGGGGCCTCTTCGGCCAGTTTGAGCGGTTCTTCTGCCAGCGGCGCTTCTGCGGCCCCTTCCGCTGCGGCGGGCAGAATGTCGTCCAGCACCGCTCCTAACGAGGTGTCATCCGCCTGCAGGGATAGGTCCAAAAGGCCGGAGCCGCTGCCGACGCTTTCGAGGTTGGCGTCGGCATCCAGACTTTCGATTTCTTCCAGTTCGCCGGCGCGGGTTTCCCCTTTGGTATCGGCGGCCAGTTTGTAGCCCTCATCGCTTTCATCCAAAACATTGATGCCCATCGAGGTTGCCCGTGTGTCTTCAGAGCTGAGGTTTTCTTCGCCGGCCATGCTCAGGCCGAATCCGCCTTCGCTTTCCTTTTTCGGGGTTTCAGGGGTTTCCTCTTCATCGGGCAGGAGCTTGATTTCGGCCGTTTCCTCCAGCTTCAGGTCAAAGTCCGTTCCGGCGGCGGTCAGGTCCAGCAAACCCTGCTGGTCGGCAGCCAGTGCATCCACCTGTGTTTGGTCAAAGAGGGCTTGTCCCTTATCGAGATATTGGCGAAGCGTGCCTTCTTTGACGAGGGCTTTCACCTGTTCTTCGCTCTTGCCGAGTTTTTCCATTACTTCCTGAAGGGTGTAATATTTGCCTGCCATAATTGATTTCCTGCCTTATTGAATAAGTTCCGTTTGGGATTGGTTTTTCTTTTCGGTTTCGGGCGGGGTGGGCTGAATCGCTTCGAGCATCTGTTTTTGGTGGATGTTTTCGAGGACGCTTCGAATCTGCTGCGGGGTCGGGTCGGCGCTGTTCCATTCGGTCAGGAGCCGGTCATATTCCCAGGAACGGGCGGCCATCAGCCGAATCTGCTTGAATCCGGTTTGCCGGTCGAAAAACTCATACACCCAGATGGTCCGGTTTCGTGTATCGATCAGAGCGATGCCCTGGTTTTCACGGCTGATTTGAACGGGCACAGCCAGAATTGTGGAGGCGGTCGGAGCTTCGCCGGCACGAACAGCAAGCGGTTCAAAAGGGTTGCGGAACAAAAGTGCCGCTGCGGCTATCCCCACAGCGATGCCGGCTATGAAACGAAATCGATTCAGCGCACCCATTTCCGGTTTTACCTAACCTCCGCAAAAATACTGCTTTATCCATCGATTATACCGGACTTCTGTCGGGGTTCAACTGGTTTTTAACTCATTTGACGCTGAAATTAAGAAAACAAAGCTGCCATTTTGAACAAATTCGAAACACGAAGTTCGAAATCCATAAAAAAACTTTCGGAGTCAAAGGCAGACGGCTTATCGAATACAAAATCCTTGAATGCTTGCTGAACAGGAGGGAAGATTTTCCGGAATTTCCCATTTTTTCTATCAATTGCAGTGGGGGCAAAAACGACTTTATTGAGGAAAGGTCTAAAAAACAAGGAAGATAGAAGATATATATTGTCCCGATAGTAGTTTTTGTTGACAAGATTAGGTGTCTTTGGTAAGATAGGGAATATAAATTAAGTAAAAAGAAGGAAGGGAGAAAGCAGATGGAGAGCCGCCGGGCAGGAGGGGGATATGTGGCTGACGAGGCAATTTGAGTATCCCTATTGGTCCACCAACAGTACTTTTACCTCGCCGGGGGTCTGCGCGGCCTGGAATGACCCTTTCAACCCCATTCCCTATCACGATAGCGGCAAGTCGGTCATAACCAATGGAGATGTGGAAATCACGATTCATACCGAAGTGGTTCATCCGGTCTGGTCGGTTATGGGGTATATTACCGACACCAACAGCCTTGGTTTTATGTACAGTGATGCGTATTTCTTTCTGCAGACCTATGTGATTCGGAATCTGAAAAACGAACCGCTGACGAATCTGGAGTTTTATCAGTTTCTGCACAGTCATGGAGCGGATGAGTACGGGCCGTATGTGAATTCGACGTATTGTGACGCGGCCTTTCCGGACCCGCTGGCAAATTATGTTCCGTTCAACCCCGTTCATCGGGTGGGCAATTTTCGCTATGACATTACGCAGTGGAACGGGCCGAAGACTTCCTCCAGTCATGTGGATTTTGTTGGGTTCAGCAGCACGGTGGAACCGGACTGGATTGACAATTCTATGTATCGAGGCCATCAGGGCCGACCGCGGGACGGGACGCACGTTCATATTGAAGACCGTGTTTTAAACGGCAAAGACCGGATTTACGGAGAAGAAGTCGGCGGGGCGATGGGCTGGGCCCTGGGGACACTGGACCCCAACGAAAGCACGTCGCTGACTCTGGCGTTTCTGTTTGGTCCGCAGAAAGAGACGGAAAAACTGGTCCTGGGAAAGACGGATGATGTGGAGGCGGGAGGATGTGTGGGACCGGGGGATACGCTCACATACACTCTCCAGTGGCAGAATGTCGGTACGGAAGATGCGCAGGATGCGGTGCTGGTGGATTATCTGCCGAAGGGAGTGGATTATGATCCTGTCCTGAGCCTCGAGCCGCTGGTTTTGGATCCGAATTATAATCCGGCCGACCATACATACACCTGGCATTTGGGGACGATTCCGGCCGGCAGTTCCGGCAGCCGACAGTTGAGGGTGACGGTCACGGAACGGGCTGAGCCGGGGATGCCGATGCGCAATCGGGCGGTTTTGACGAGCTCGCTGGGGCTGGTGAGTGCGGAGTGGGACACGCGGGTTTGCTGCTGGAGTGGGGAGGAGGTGATTTATGTGGACCGGCGTGCGAAGGGAGCGGATGTGGGGACCCGCTGGCGGGATGCCTATACGGATTTGCGGCGGGCGCTGGCCCGAGCGGCCGTCGGCTGCGGCTGTGAAATATGGGTGGCGCAGGGCGAGTATGATCCGGGGCGTCTGCCGGAGGAGACGTTTGTGATTCCGGCCGGGGTGAGGGTTTACGGCGGTTTTGCGGGAAATGAAAGCAGTCGGCAGCAGCGGAATCCAAAAAAGTATAAAACCATCCTGACCGATGCGGCCGATGCGGAACGCAATGAAACTGTGGTACGGATGATGAATAACAGTTTTCTTGATGGGTTTACTATAACGGGTGCGGACAATCCCGAAGGGCCAAGCTATGGTATTTATGGTTCCGGGGTTGACTTTTCACTTGCCAACTGCATTGTAGAAAATAACGCAGATTTTGGCATCAGAGCGATTAACGGCAACATAATTCTGGAATGGTGTTATGTGCGAAATAATGGCTCTGACGGGATAAGACATTCAGGAGAAGGGTATACGCTATCGATGAGCAACTGCTGGGTGATGAAGCAGATGAGAAATGGAGTGTTTTGTCAAAGTTCCACTCCGCGAATCTTCAATAGCATCATTTCAGAGTCAGATCTATCCGAATTTGGTAATGCAGGCGTCCGAATGATTAACCCGACGAATCCGCCAGTTCTTCATAATTTGACGATGGCTTATAACAGAAATGTTGGGTTATCATTTGTTGATAACCGAACACTTTCTGACCCCAATGACAAAGACTGGCCGGAGGTACAGAATTGTATTTTGTGGTACAACAATCGAGGGGGAGAACAGGTTTCCGGTTTCGGGAGGGAGCATATCTACTACAGCTGCATCTATGATCCGAATCATCCGCAAGGGAATTTCACGCCGGACGGCAACGGCAACATCAGCGTCGAGCCGAAGTTTGCCTATGAGGACCCCAACAATGTGCGGATTTTATACGATTCGCCCTGCAAAGATGCGGGCAATCCGTATCTGGAGTATGAGGGGCAGACGGATATGGACCATCAGGAGCGGGTGTACGGGGCGGCGGTGGATATGGGGGCGTATGAGGTGCACTGCGAGGACATCTCCAATCCTTTGGATTGGAATGCGGATGGTTTAGTCAACTTTTTCGAGTTCAGCTCTTTTGCTCATGCCTGGCTGAGCCGGGACCCGAATGACCCTTCTATTACCGATCCAAACCTGGTTGATCCGAATGATTTTATCGGCTGGAATCCGGTTTGGGATTTAAACGGCAATTATGCTGTTGGTCTGTCGGACCTGATTCTGTTTACCAACGAAACACCGTGGTTGTGGAAAGCGTGCTGGCTGGATATCGAGCAGATACAGGGAATGGGCAGCGGCGGCGGGGATATGCTGTTGATGGGCGGCGATTTTATGGGGCTCAAAGATATGCAGTCTGCTTCCGAGGCAATCGAACAGCCGGAGGTGTCAATCGAAGGCCGGATTAGCCACCTCCAGGAAGCGATTGCGTTTTTGGAGCGCATTTGGCGGGAGGACCCGGAGATGCAGAAAGATATTGACGCCGAGGTCTGGAAAAACTTTATGGATACAGTCTATCAGGGTCTTCTTGAATTGCAGGCCGACAGTGTCCGGAGAGAACAAGAATGAATGCATTGCGTCAGAACTACAAAGTTCATGAAAATCTGGGTTTGAGCAGGTATGTGACTAACTTGCAAACCCGGGCAAACAAAGAAAGAAGGGAGACCCTGTGATGAAAAAAATCATTCCATTTTTGTTTCTTATCAGTTGCTGCTCAATAATTATCTATGCGGGATACGAAGATGGTCTGATCGGCCCCGGTGAATACGAATATGAGGTCGAATGGGGTAGCGGCCTGCTTGTGGTTGATGGTGGGGGGGCGGATTTAATAATGATTCTAAGCCCTGCACGTCTTGAGGTTCGATCAACATCTCCTTTGGTTCCGGGTTACGGCGGTATTCTAGACATCGTGCTTTACGGCAATAGCCATATGGATTATTTCGGCGGTCAGACGGATGAGCTTACGGTACGCGGGAATGCATCTGCTAATCTTTTTGGGGGACGCATAGATTACATTTCCAGCTTCCGAAATGTTCAATGGGTTTACGGGCAGCCGGTTGACCAGAAGATAAATATCTATTGTAAACCCGGCTGGGCGTGGAAATATGAAAATAATGTGATCCGAGGCATTACGGGTCGATGGCTTGATAATACCGAATTTAACATCCGTTTTACAACAAACGGAGAATACTTTGGCTATGATCCGGTCTGGGCGAACGTTCGTGTCATTCCGGAACCGGCCGGTTTCCTTCTGTTTGGCTTGGGAGGGCTGCTGCTCAGCAGGCGTCGAACGTATGTCTGACCAGAATGATTTTATCGGCTGGAATCAACGATGTGATCTGAATGAAGATTATCTCATCAACCTGGATGACCTGGCGGAATTTGCGGAAGAGCCCTGCGGCAACTGGGGATGGATTGCCTGCTGGAAGCGGAGCCGGATGAACCGGTTGGAGTCGCCGGTTGACACGATGATGAGCGGCCGCGGACAGGAAAGCATAACGGAGTTGATGCTAAGAGCGGACTTTCCGAAAACTTCCCTTTTGCAGGAGGCGGAGGAGCCGGACCCAGCCGTGCTGGAACGGAATATTCAGCTGATTTTGGAGGAAGTAGAAAGATATATCATCGAGCAGCCGGAGAATGTGGAATCCCTGGTAGAGATGAAGGTCTTTTTGGAAGAGATGTTATGGGATCTGAACTATACAGAAAGTAAAGAGGGCTTGTAATTAATATCTAATAGGATTTTTGTGTCATGAAACTGAACAAGAAAAGATGCAGACAGGAGGATCAAATCATGAAGCAATTGTATCTATTTCTAATTTTGTTTTTTGTCTATCCAGCAGCTTCCTTTGGTGCTTGGGATTATGTAATTTCGGGCGGTTATCATGGAACTTATACCCTGACAGAGAGTCAGTCGCTGTTAATGACAGGGGGGGGGCCGTTAGGATAGAAGGATATAATTTAAGTTATGTAGAAATTCAAAATACTGCTCCTTTGCAGGAGTTTGTTGGGGGAATAAGTTCTTTAATTCTTAGTAATAACGCTACAATGAATTATTATGGAGGCGATACAGCCCTTTTTGACATTCGAGATGATGCTTTAGCCGTTTTTAAGGGCGGCAGAATAAATGGCATCCGCAGTTTTCAGTATGTCGGCTGGGTGGGGCGGGATTGGGTAGGTCCGCATATTGAGATTGTTTGCCGGGATTATGTTGCTACTTCGACGCTGGTGACGGGCACGTGGAATACGGACAACAATCACGACGGCCTGTGGGATACCTTCCGCATTCAACTGCTCAATCAAAGCGGCTATTCGCCCGTGCTCAGCAATATCAAGTTCACGGTTATTCCTGAACCGGCAACGGTCTGCCTGCTGGTTCTGGGCGGGTTGTTTGGAAACCGAAGGGGTTGAATCGCAATGTAAAAAAAAAGCCCGGGGAAAAGACCGGGCTTTTGGGTTTTTCCGATGGGTTTCGGCTGTCAGAGTCCGGCGGCTTTGCGGAGTTTGGCGGCCATATCGGTTTTTTCCCAGGTGAAATTGGGGTGATTTCGCCCAAAATGGCCGTTTCTTGCCGTTTCGGTATAGATAGGACGCCGCAGTTTTAAGTGCTGAATCATTCCTTTCGGGGTCAACGGGAAAAAGTCCCGGACGAGTGCTTCCAGACGATTTTCGTCGATTTTTGCCGTGCCTTCGGTGTTCACCAGGATGCTGATGGGTTCGGCAACGCCGATGGCATAGGACAGCTGGATTTCACAGGTGTCGGCCAGGCCGGCGGCGACGATGTTTTTGGCGATATAGCGGGCCATATAGCTGGCGGAACGGTCCACTTTCGAAGGGTCTTTTCCGCTGAAGGCGCCGCCGCCGTGGCTGCCTCGTCCGCCGTAGGTGTCCACAATGATTTTGCGCCCCGTCAGCCCGCAGTCGCCTTTGGGACCGCCGATTTCAAACCGTCCGGTTGGGTTGATATGAAAGATCGTGTTTTTGTCCACGAGTTTTTTGGGCAGAACGGGCAGGATGACTTTTTCAATTAGTTCTTTACGGGCCCGCTCGGACATCCGCTCGGTCTTTCGGTCCACGACGGAGGCATCATGCTGGGTGCTGCACACCACAGCGTGAATGCGGCGGGGTTTTCCGTTTTCGCCGTATTCGACGGTGACCTGGCTTTTGCCGTCGGGACGCAGCCATTTGATTTTGCCGGTTTGACGCATTTGGGTCAGCCGATTGGTGATTTCGTGTGCCAGATAGATAGGCAGGGGCATATACGCCGGGGTTTCCGTGCAGGCATAGCCGAACATCAGGCCCTGGTCGCCGGCACCGCCGGTATCCACACCGATTGCAATATCGGGGCTTTGCTGTTTCAGAGAAACCAGGACGGCGCAGTTGTCGGCATCAAAGCCGATATTCGGGTCGGTATAACCGATGCTGCGGATGGTATCGCGGGCCACCTGGGGGATATCGACGACGGCTTTGGAGGTGATTTCGCCGGCGATGACCACCATGCCGGTGGACACGAGCGTTTCGCAGGCGACGCGGCTGTTGGGGTCCTGGGCGAGCATCGCATCCAGGACAGCATCGGAAATCTGGTCGGCAACTTTATCCGGATGGCCCATTGTGACGGATTCGCTGGTGAAAAAGTGCCGACGGGCAGCGGAACAGCCGCCTGCGGACTGATTGGTTCCGGCCATTGACTTTCTCCTGTATTGTGTTGCTTTTTTAAAATTCATTAAGAAAGGGACTTTAGCGGTTTTCGGCCGTTTCGTCAACAAAAAACAGACCGGCAGCTCCCGCGGGCTACTGTTTTCGGAAGACGGCCACGATGTTCTCGACATCGACGACGAAGAGCCGGTTGTCGCCTTCAAAGTCCACCGGGATGGCCCCTTTGGGGTTGAACAGGACTTTGTCGTACTGCTTGAGGGGGATTTCGGAGGACATCTCGACCTCAGCGGAAACGGACACAATCCGGCCGGTGATGGTGGGGATTTCGATATTGTCGGGCAGCTGGATGCCGCCTTTGGTCTGCTTTTTGTCTTCGTCTTTTCGAATCAGAACCCGTTTTCCGATGGGCTCAATCGTCTCAAAAGAATCAATTTTGATGGGATCAATTTCGCTCATACTTCTATCCTGTCTGATGCTTTCGGACGGTATATTATACGAAAAAACGTTTGTCTATGACTTCTTTTTTTTCGCGGAAACGGATTTCCTCTCCAGGATTTCATCGACCTGGGCCGGGTCTGACGGCGGCCATTGGCCTTTTTCCTGCAGGTCCTTGAGTTTATCCAGCAGTTTGATGCTCACAATCGTACGGCACCGCGGAAAACGGCTGCAGCCCATAAAGGGGCCTCGTTTGCTTTGGCGAACGACCAACAGACCGTCTTTGCATTTGTGGCAGTGAATCCCCGTGGGGGTCGGCGGGGGAGCCGGCGGCAGGGGATTGCCTTCCTTGTCGGCCTTGAGAATGGTTTTGCATTCCGGATAGCCGGAACAGCCGAAAAAGGGGCCGAAACGTCCGGTTTTTTTCACCAGCGGCTTGCCGCATGCAGGGCATTTGTGCTCGGTAGGCTGGTCCTGGAGCATCCGGCCGTCTTTGTCGCAGGGGGTACCGAACTTACACTCCGGATAGCGCGAGCAGCTGAGGAACCGGCCGTTTTTGCCGAAGCGGTATTCCAGCGGGGCCTTGCATTCCGGGCAGGTATATTCGCTGGGCTGGGTTTCGGCCTTGGCGTGCTTCATCTTTTGGACGGCCTCTTCGAGTGATTTTTTGAAGGGCTCGTAGAACTCCTGCAGGACCTGGACCCAGTTGAGGTGCTGCTCCTCGATTTTGTCCAGCTGTTCCTCCATATGCCGGGTAAAGGCGATGTCCATAATCTGGGGGAAATACTCGAGGAGTTTGTCGGTGACGATTTCGCCGATATGGGTGGCGTAGAAGACACGGTTGACCTTTTCAACGTATTTTCGCTCCTGAATCGTGGAAATAATCGTCGCATAGGTGCTGGGCCGTCCGATGCCTTCCTTTTCGAGGGTCTTAATCAACGAGGCCTCCGTGTATCGGGCAGGCGGCTTGGTAAAGTGCTGGACGGGTTTGAGGTCCACGACCTTGAGAATTTGGCCTTCGTGCAGACTCGGCAGGGTCGGTTCTTCCGCGGAGGTCGGCCAGATTCGCGTAAAGCCGTCGAAGGCCAGCGTACGGCCGGATGCCGTGAAGATGCAGGGGCCGTCCGGCGTTTGGGCCTCGATTTCGATGCGGGTGGTATCCCACTGGGCTTCTTTCATCTGACAGGCGACAAAGCGGCGCCAGATCAGGTCATATAGTTTGTATTGTTCATCTGTCAGGAAGGGAGCCAGTTCGTCGGGAGTGAGGTCTGGGTCGGTCGGGCGGATGGCTTCGTGGGCCTGCTGGGCCTCTTTGCGGGCGGTAAAAACATTGGGAGTTTCCGGCAGATATTCCGGGCCGATTTGGGACTGAATATAATGACGCACTTCCTGAACGGCCTCTTCGGACAGGTGGGTGCTGTCGGTTCGCATATAGGTAATCAGCCCCAAAGCGCCCATTGAGCCCAGGTCGATGCCCTCATAGAGCTGCTGGGCGATGGTCATCGTCCGTTGTGCTCCGAAGCCGAGTCGATTGGCGGCGGCCTGCTGGAGCGTTGAAGTGATAAACGGAGCGCCCGGGCGGGACTGGACGCGTTTGGTTTCGATGCGGCGGACGATGAAACGCGCGCCTTTGAGCTTTTCGTAGACGGCCTGGGCCTGCGTCTGATTGGAGGCCTCGAACTTTTGGCCGTTGACGGATGTCAAATCGGCCCGGAAGGCGCCGTGTTTGGCAAGCCACTGGTCCTGTTCGGTCAGCGTGCGTCCTTTTTCCGGGTCTTTGGCACTGTTGAGAAAGGATTGCCATTCTTCGGCGGTGATGTCGGCCTTCTCGGAGGCAAAGACGGCCGGAATGAGCCAGTACTCCTGCGGGACGAATGCCCGAATCTGCCGTTCCCGCTCGACAACCAGACGAACGGCGACGGACTGGACGCGTCCGGCGCTGAGTCCGCGGGCGACTTTTTTCCACAGCAGGGGGCTGATTTGATAGCCGACAATGCGGTCGAGGACCCGACGGGCCTGCTGGGCCAGGACTCGGTCCATATCAATCTTGCCCGGATTGGCGAACGCCCGTTCAATGTCTTTTTTGGTGATGGCGTTAAAGACGACACGGTATGTATCTTCATCATTGAGATTGAGGACTTCTTTGAGGTGCCAGGCGATTGCCTCGCCTTCCCGGTCCATATCGGTTGCCAGGTAGAACTTCTCGCATTTTTTGGCCTTGGCACGGAGGGCGGCGACGACCTTGCGTTTGCCCGGATTGATTTCATAGGTCGGTTCAAAATTGTGTTCGATGTCAATATTCAGGCCTTTGGAGGGCAGGTCGCGGACGTGGCCCATGGAGGCCTCCACTTCAAAATCCGGGCCGAGATATTTGTTGATGGTTTTGGCCTTGGCGGGCGACTCGACGATGACCAATGCTTTGCTTTTGGCTTTTTTTGTCATTGTATTCTCTGCCGCTCGAAAGCGTTCTTGTTTTTTCTGTCTGGATTATCGGTTTTCTCTGTCGGTTTTCTGAAGGCAAGGCGATAAATAAACGGGTCTGGAAGGGATGTCAAGAGAAATTGAGACAGAACAAGAGGAGATAGAGGGTCTTTATTGTCTTTATTGTGCCGACACAACAAAAGAAGGTCTTTGCTGTCCTCTTTCTGGGCTATTCAGAAATCGGGATTGGTTTTCTCCGTTTTCCCGGTACCGGTTTTCCCTGAAGATAGCGTGCAATATTTCGGATAGCCTGACGAAGCCGGTGTTCGTTTTCCACCAGGGCGATGCGCATGTGGTATTCGCCGTTTTCCCCGAAGGCACGGCCCGGGGCCATGGCGACATACGCATTTTCGAGCAGTTCCATGGCAAAATCGATGCTGCCTTTTCCTTTGGAGTGTTCAACGGGAAATTTCGTCCAGACAAACATCGAAGCACGGGGGACATCCACTTCCCACCCGATTCGTTTGAGGCCTTCGCAAATGATATCGCGACGGGCCTGGTATTTTTCATTCTGGATTCGGATATGGTCTTCACAATGCCGCATTGCGATAATGCTGGCGATTTGGATGGGCTGGAAGATGCCGTAGTCGTAATAGCCCTTAATCGTAGCCAGGGCTTCAATCATTTTTCGGTTGCCGGCGGCAAACCCGATTCGAAAGCCCGCCATCCCGTAGGGTTTGCTGAGTGTAGTGAATTCGACGCCGACGTCTTTGGCGCCCTTGGCGGACAGGAAACTGGGGGCTTTGTAGCCGTCAAAACAGGTTTCCCCATAAGCAAAATCGTGGATGACGGCGATTTGAAAGCGTTTGGCCAAATCCACAACGGTTTCAAAGAACCCTTCTTCGACAGTCATTCCGGTCGGGTTGTGCGGATAATTGAGAATCAGCAGTTTGGGCCGCGGGAACAGATGTTCGCAGACCATCGCAATGGTGTCCAGAAACTTCTGGTCATTGCCCAGCGGGACGGTGATGACATTCGCGCCGGCCAGGGCGACGCCGTAAATGTGAATGGGGAAGGCCGGGTCGGCTACGACAGCCGTATCACCCGGGCCGAGCATCGCCAGACACATATGGCTGAAGCCCTCTTTGGAGCCGATGCATGCGAGGACCTCGGTTTCCGGGTCGAGGGAGACGTTCCATTTCCGTTCGTATTTGAGGGCCATCTCGCGGCGGAGATTGAAAATGCCCTTGGAGGCGCTGTAACGGTGGTTGCGCGGGTCGCGGGCGGCCTCGCAGAGTTTGTCGATAACCAGATCCGGCGCCCCGTCCATCGGGTTGCCCATTCCGAGGTCGATGATGTCGATGTCCTGTCGGCGTTTTTCGAGCTTGAGGGCGTTCAGGCGTCCAAACAGATACGGCGGCAGCCGTTTGATTCTCGAAGACGGTTCAATCACAAATTCGCTCATGGCTGATATCCATCATTAAGAAGATTCTTTTTATTCCGATGACTCCAGTTTAACCGATTCCTCGGCCCTTGTAAACCATCGGCATACCAGAAGAGAAAGGTTTGATTTTTCGGTTTGCCGGTGCAGAAAATCTGTATAGAATGTCCGAAACTTACAGGTCTTGTCGGATTGGTATTGAATACAGGAAAGGCAGGGCTGTGCTGTGAAGCGGACGGTTTTGTATGATTGCCATCTGGAATGCGGGGGGCGTCTGGTGGACTTTGCCGGCTGGCATATGCCGGTACAGTACCAGAAGGGGATCCTGCAGGAACATTTGGAGACGCGGCGCTCGGCCGGTTTGTTTGATGTCTCTCATATGGGGCGTTTTGAAATCATGGGCCGACGAGCGCTGGAGCTTTTGCGATGGGTTCTGACCAACGATGCGGCGGCTTTGCCGGTCGGTCGGGCTCATTATACCCTGCTGGCGGATGAGACAGGCGGGGCGATTGATGATGCCTATCTGTATCGTTTTTTGCCGGAACAGTGGATTCTGGTTGTCAATGCGGCTAATACCTATAAGGACTGGGAATATTTGCGGCGAAAGGCCGGGGAAATGGGCGGGGGGATTCAGATGAAAAATATCAGTGAGGAGCTGGCTATGATGGCCCTTCAGGGTCCCCAATCTGAATCCCTTCTTTGGGGGATGATAGAAGGGGGGCAGCTGCCGGAGCCGAAGCGAAATGCCTTGGGGGCGGTTCGAATTGCGGGTTGCGAAGTGCTTGTGGGAAGGACGGGTTATACAGGGGAACCGGTCTGTTTTGAATTGTTTGTTCCTGCGAAAGCGGCGGAGAGGCTCTGGTGTCTGTTTTTAGAGAGGGGAGCTTGTCCGGTGGGATTAGGGGCACGGGATACGCTTCGGCTGGAGGCGTCTTTGCCGCTGTATGGTCATGAATACGGCCGGGATGTGACGGGGCGGGAGATTCCGATTCTGGCTTGTCCGGCGGCGAAGGTCGGGGTGAACTTAAAAGACCCGGAACGTCGCTTTATCGGTCGGGATGCCCTCGAGGAGCAAAGCCGCACTTTGAAAAAAGGAATTTGTGCGTTTCGTGTTCTCGGCAAGGGGGTTGTACGGGCCGGTGCAGTGGTTTTTCAGGGACTGCGGGAAATCGGGCGGGTCACGAGCGGCACGGTGGTGCCGTACTGGGTGCCGCGTGCGGTGTCCTGCCCGCATCACTGCGGTCATGGAGCGGGATGGGAAGCCCATTTTTCCGGTCAAACGGCACAGCGTGCCATCGGTCTGGCGATGCTCGAAGGGCCGCTGGGGGCGGGGGCTTTGATTGAGATTGACCTGCGGGGGCGTCGGGTCGAGGCGGAGGTTGTAAAAAGAAATCTTGACAATTCCTGCGGGCCGATTACGTTTGCGGTGGTGTAAAGAACGACGATATTTTTGATTTGATATCGGAGGTTTGCAGAATGATTGACCCGGAAGCCAGATACTTAAGGACCCATGAGTGGGCCAAAGACGAAGGCAGGGGAATCTTTGCCGTCGGATTGAGCAGTTACGCCCTCGAACAGCTGGGGGATATTGTTTATTTGGAACTGCCGGAGGAGGGAGATACGGTGGAGCAGGGCGGGACGTTCGGGGTTGTAGAATCCGTCAAGGCGGCTTCCGATTTGTATGCCCCCCTAGGCGGGGAGATTGTCGAGGTCAATCAGGCCGCGGTGGATAATCCGGATATGCTCAAGGAGGATCCCTACGAGGAGGGCTGGCTGATTAAAATTAAGGCCTCCAATCCGTCTGAATTTGAGGACTTAATGGATGCCAAGGAGTACAAGCAGTTTTTGGAGACGGAAGCGGAGTAGCTGCAGTTTTTAACAAATCTTTTTGCCCCTTTTTTTGAGGACAGGATGCCTTACATTTCCCATACGGACCAGCAGCGGGCTCAAATGCTCGCGGAGATTGGACTGAAACCGGAGGATTTGTTTTCCGATATACCGCCGGCGCTGTGGTGCAGGCCGCTGAATCTGCCGGAGGGCTTAAGCGAGCAGGAGGTGCGCAGCCGTCTGGCAGCGATTGCCTCCAAGAATTATATCCATCTGACCTGTTTTCTGGGCGGGGGGTTTTATGACCATTTCATTCCGGCGGCGGTGTATGCCCTGACAAGCCGAAGCGAGTTTTACACGGCCTATACGCCGTATCAGCCGGAGGTCTCGCAGGGGACGCTTCAGGCGATTTATGAGTTTCAGTCCGTCATCTGCCGGCTGACGGAGATGGAGGCGTCGAATGCATCGCTGTACGACGGGGGAACGGCGCTGTATGAGGCGATGATGATGGCGCTGCGGCTGACGCGCCGCAACAAGGTGATTGTGGATGATTCGGTCAATCCGATTTATCGGGTGATGCTGCATTCCTATACGCGAAACCTGAAGATTGAGCTGACGGAAACGGAAAATGCCGGCGGACTGGCCAATCGGGAGGCGATACGCAGGGCCCTCGATGAGCAGACCGCTGCGGTGATTGTGCAGAATCCGAACTTTTTCGGGTGCATCGATGATTTTACGGATTTGGCCGAGGCGGCCCATTCGAAAGGGGCGCTGCTGATTGTCTCGTGTTATCCGATTTCGCTGGGGATTCTGAAGGCCCCCGGGGCGATGGGGGCGGATATTGTGACAGGGGAGGGACAAAGTCTGGGGCTGCCGATGTGCTTCGGGGGGCCGTATCTGGGCTTTATGGCGACGCGGAAGGAGTATGTGCGTCAGATGCCCGGGCGGATTGTGGGGCAAACCGTCGATGCCCAGGGTCGGCGCGGATTTGTGCTGACGCTTCAGGCGAGGGAACAGCATATTCGCCGCGACAAGGCGACGTCCAATATTTGCTCCAATGAGGCGCTCTGTGCCCTGACGGCGCTGGTGTATTTGTGTCTGCTGGGCAAGGAGGGGCTGCGGGAGACGGCGCAGCTGTGTGCGGACAAGGCCAGTTATGCCTATCAGCGGCTGACGGCGATTCCCGGGGTGCGGCCGCATTTTCCGGCGCAGTGGTTTTTTAATGAGATGGTGCTGGATTTGCCCTGCGAGGCGGCGGAGGCGGCTGCCAAACTGATTGAGCGGGGCTATGCGGCGGGTTTTCCCCTGAGCCGCTATTACAAGGGGATGAACAATTCGCTGCTGATTGCCGTGACGGAAAAGCGCACCAAACAGGAAATCGGAATGCTGGCGGAGGAGCTGGAGGCAATTTTATAAACCGCTGCGGCATAAAAAGGAAAGAAAAAGCGATGAAGCTTGTGTTTGAAAAAAGTGCGGCGGGGCGGCGGGGCCTGCGGATTCCGAAATCGGATGTGCCGACGAGCATCCATTTGAAGAAGGAATATCTGCGGGCGCAGCCGGCGGCGCTGCCGGAACTGTCGGAACTGGATGTGGTGCGGCATTTTACGGAACTGTCACGGCGCAATTACGGCGTGGATACGAATTTTTATCCGCTGGGCTCGTGCACGATGAAATACAACCCGAAGGTCTGCGAGCGGATTGCGTCGTATCCGGGCTTTGCGCATCTGCACCCGCTTCTGCCGCAGCTGCGGGGCGGCGGAATGCTCACGCAGGGGGCGCTGGAGGTGCTGTATGAGACGGACCTGATGCTGCGGGAAATCTGCGGGATGGCGGCTTTTACGATGCAGCCGATGGCCGGCGCGCACGGAGAGCTGACGGGAATTATGATGATGGCGGCCTACCACCGCGACCGCGGCAATCACAAGACCACGGTGCTGGTGCCGGACAGTGCCCACGGGACGAATCCGGCCAGTGCGGCGATTGCGGGTTATACAGTCAAGACCGTGCCCAGCGACGAGCACGGCTGTATGTCGCTGTCGGCCCTGAAAGCGATGCTGAACGAAGAGACGGCGGGCATTATGCTCACCTGTCCGAATACGCTGGGGCTGTTTAATCCCCATGTCAAGGAGATTTGCGAGCTGGTGCATTCGGTGGACGGGCTGGCTTATTATGACGGGGCGAATCTGAATGCGATTGTCGGCAAGGTGCGGCCGGGGGATTTGGGCTTTGATATTGTGCATGTGAATCTGCACAAGACCTTTGCCACGCCGCACGGCGGAGGCGGCCCCGGTGCCGGTCCGGTCGGCGTCGCGGAAAAACTGGTTGATTATCTGCCGGTCTCGGTGGTGGTTAAGCGCGAAGACGGAACGTATGCGCTGGAGTACAATCGCCCCAAGTCAATCGGCTATATCGCACCGTTTTACGGCAATTTCGGGGTCATTCTGCGGGCGTATGTGTATCTGCTGATGCTGGGCCGGGAAGGGCTGGAGCGGGTGGCGGAAAATGCCGTGCTGAATGCCAACTATATTCAGGAAAAACTCAAGGCATATTATGACGTGCCGCATCCGGGCATCTGCAAGCACGAGTGTGTTTTGAGTGCAGCCCGGCAGGTCAAAGAAAGCGGCATCCATGCCCTCGATATCGCCAAGGCGCTGATTGATGCGGGCTTTCATCCGCCGACGATGTATTTCCCGACGATTGTGAAAGAATCGCTGATGATTGAGCCGACGGAGTGCGAAAGCAAAGAGACGCTGGATGCGTTTATCGAGGCGATGATTGCGATTGCCCAAAAGGCCCGAACGGAGCCGGAGACCCTCAGGGCCGCTCCGATAACAACGCCGGTCGGACGGCTGGATGAGACCAAGGCGGCCCGGGAGCTGAATATCGCCTGTCTGTAGGAAAAGACCAAAGAAACAACGGGCACAGCAACGGTCTATTTTTTGCCGGTCGGCAGGGGCGGTTTTTCAGAACCGAGCAGGGTAGCCAGCCACTGGGTGTCCGGGCGGCTCTGAAGGATGATTTTGACCAGCATTGTCAGCGGGACTGCCAGCAGCATCCCGAAGGGGCCCAGAATCCACCCCCAGAAAACCAGAGACAGGAACACCACCAGCACGGACAGCCCCAGGTGCTTGCCGAGGGTTCGCGGTTCAATAAAATTGCCGATGACCACATTGATCACCAAATAACCGAGCGCTGTCAGCAGGGCGGTACCGGGGCCGAGCTGAAGGAGGGCCATCAGAACAGCAGGCACCGCGGCCACCAGAGAGCCGATGGTTGGGACAAAATTCAGCAAAAAGGCGATCAGGCCCCATAAGACGGCATAATTGACCTTCATCACAATCAGCCAGATGGTAATCAGCAGGCCGGTCAGGAGACTGATGGCGGTTTTGATGGCCAGGTAGCGTTTGACGTCATCGGCCATTCGGGCAAGGTTTTCAAAGGTCTGGGGCGACTGCTGCATGGCGGCACGGATTTTGTCCGGCAGAATCGAAGCCTCCAGCAGGATAAAAACCGTTGTCAGGAAGATGAGAAAGCCGTTGGTCAGGATGCTGCCCAGCTGAGACAGCAGGTCTTTGAGGATGTTTACGATTTCATCCGGATGGATATAACGCTGGATGGAATTTTGAATGAGTCGGAGGATTTCATTGACTTTTTCTTCGGCTCGTCGGCCGATGGATTCTTCGCCGGTGGCGCTGTCTGGGAAGGTGGGGGCCGAGGGCGAAAACCACTCCGTCCATTCCACGATGGTTTTCTGGAGATTTTTTTCGAATTCCGGCAGGGCGCGGGTAAAGTCGGCGATGGTAGCGGCCAGCAAAGCCCCCAGAAGCAGACCGACAATCAGGATGACGAGGGAGATTATCAGCACGGCAATGCCGGTGGAAATCCGTTTTTTCTGAAGCCAGAAAAGGGCCGGTGTGGCAATGATGGCCAGAAAAACAGCCATCAGAAAGGGCACAATAATGGAGACAGCCGCCCGCAGACCCGCAATGATAATCACAAGGGCTGCCAGGGGGATGAGAATCTGCGAGACGGTGGAAGGGCCGGACGAACCGGCGGGAGTCGGATGCGAAGACGGCTGTGCTGTCATACCCGGGTTTCCTCAGTTGTTCCTGAATGATTGTTTGGAGGTGAAAATAGCCGCCCCCGTCGGGTCTGTCAAGGCCGTTTCGCGCACGCGGCGTCCCTTGACGGGGCGGGCGGGGGTGGTATAATCCCCGTTCCTGAGTCAATTTTTAACGATGTTCGGCGAAATGGAGCGGATTGTGCCGGTTCAGAAAAAAAGCAGAAAGCAGAAAATATCGGAAGGGGCGGATTGCCGCGACTGCAGGGGTCTGTGCTGTCGGTATTTTGCCCTGCCCATTGATACGCCCAAAACCTGGAAGGATTATGATGACATCCGCTGGTATCTGAGTCATCGCGGGGTTTCGGTTTTTGTGGAAAAGGGGGATTGGTACCTTCAGGTAGACAATCGCTGCAAATACCTGGACCGGAATCATCGGTGCCGTCAGTATCCGCTGCGCCCGCGCATCTGCCGAACATACCATACGCGAAACTGTGAAAAAACCAGCAGTGAGTATGGGTATAAACTGCATTTTCTCAATGACGAACAGATGATTGAGTATATGCAGAAGCGTTTCGGGGCTGATGTGCTGGAACGGCTTGAGAAGATAGAAACAGACAAAAAGAAAGCCAAAAAATCTGTTCGGCGAAAGGGGCGCTCGTGAAGATACCGCCGGTCAAAGGGACACGGGATTTTTATCCGCCGCAGATGGCGGTTCGGAATTTTATCGTTGAGGGGTGGAAGGCGGCCTCCCGCCGAAGCGGGTTTGAAGAGTACGACGGCCCGATTTTCGAATATCTTTCGATGTATCAAATCAAAAGCGGCGAGGAAATCGTTGAGCAGCTGTTTTCACTGACGGACCGGGGCGGTCGGCAGTTGGCGATTCGTCCGGAGATGACGCCCACGCTGGCCCGAATGGTCAATCAGCAGATTCATACGCTGCCGCGTCCGATCAAATGGTTTTCCGTGCCGCGGCTTTGCCGGGCGGAGCGACCCCAGAAGGGGCGTCTGCGGGAGTTTTTCCAGTGGAATCTGGATATTGTCGGGGCGGACGATGTGCTGGCGGATGCGGAGGTCATCTTCTGTGCGGTGGATTATCTTCGCTCCACAGGGCTGACGGCGCAGGATATTGTGGTACGGCTCTCAAGCCGGCGGCTGCTGGCGGCTCTGCTGGAGGAAGCGGGGGCGTCGGAAGAGCAGCTGGCGGCCATTTATGGGGTGTTGGATAAGAAAGCCAAGGTGCCGGCGGAGGCGTTTGAAGCGATGCTTCAGGAGGCGGTGCCGTCGGACCAGACACGCGGACGCATTCTTCAGGTCATGAACAGCCGAAGTCTGGATGAACTGGAGCCGAAAACCTCTGAAGGCAAGGACGCAATGGAGGAGCTGCGCCGGCTGTTTTCGCTGCTGGACCTGATGGGAATCGGCGAGTACGTCCAGTTTGATATTGGAGTGGTTCGGGGACTGGCATATTATACCGGCGTGGTGTACGAGATTTATGACCGGGGGGCCTCGCTGCGGGCGATTTGCGGAGGCGGCCGGTATGATAATCTGCTCAAAGATTTCGGAGGACCGGCCGTATCGGCGACGGGAATGGGGATGGGCGATTGTGTTCTCGAGATTCTCCTGCGGGAAAAGGGACTTTTGAAGGACGAGAATCTGCCGACCCGCCGGCTGGATTATTATGTGGTGTTTGCCGGGGAGCAGTGGGCCTCAGAAGCGGTGCGGCTGGCGGCGCAGATTCGTCTGGCGGGCTGGGCCTGTGATTTCAGTTATAAAGGCGGGAATCTGGGCAAGCAGCTCAAGCAGGCCGACCAGTCCGGTGCCGAACGGGCGGTGATTTTGGGTCAGGAGTACACCGCCGGAAAGTTGGTAGTCAAAGAAATGAAAAGCGGCCGACAGGAAGAGGTCAGCACAGACGAGTTTCTCGCTTCCCTGAAGCGGATGTAATCCGCTCTCTTTTTACCATTTTTTGAAGACGAAAAACACCGCCCCGATAATCAGGGCAAAACCGACGAGGTAATTCCACTTGAGGGGTTCTTTAAGATAGAGGATGGAAAAGGCGCAAAAAACCAGCAGGGTAATCACTTCCTGAATGGTTTTTAACTGGGCGGCGGTGAAGATGCCGTGTCCGATACGATTGGCCGGCACCTGGAAGCAGTATTCAAGGAAGGCAATCAGCCAGCTGCACAAAATCACAATCAATATCGGTTTGTCTTTGAATTTCAGATGCCCGTACCAGGCGAAGGTCATAAAAATATTCGAAATCGTCAGAAGGAGTATCGTTTTCATTTCGTTTCCCTTTGTTGAATCCGTTTTTTTGATTGAGGTGGTGAATTATACAGAGAAAAGAGGTCCGATTGTCAATTGTATTTTGCCGGAAGATGAGGTATGTTTTTGTCGGATGATGGAAATCGGAAGGAGGTCCGGGAGCGAATGGAATCTCCGAATGTCTATGAAGCGGCATTTGAAGCCTGGCTGGCGGAGCGGAAAATTTCATATCGGTCCATACCGCAGGGACGTCGGAGAGAACCGGAGAGGCCGAAAAAACGGTTTGATTATCTGCTTTGTCCCGAAAGTTCCGTGCCGATTCTTGCGGAAGTGAAGGGGCGGACATTTGAAGGGCAGTCGCTGGTCGGACGGCGCGGACTGGACGGCTGGACGACACGGCTGGATTTGCAGGGGTTGCAGCAGTGGGAGGATATGTTTGTCCGGTATTATCCGGGCTGCCGGGCGGTTTTTGTATTTGTTTTTTGTTTGAAACAGCCGGATGTGGACGCGGACGGCCTGGAGGTTTTTGTGCACAACGGGAGACGTTTTGTCTTTTTGGCTGTTGAGGCAGGCGTTTATCGTGCCTGTGCAATCCAGCGCAGTCCAAAATGGAGGACGGTTACCTTAAAAGCGGAGGATTTTCGAAGGTGTACCGTCCCGCTTGAAGTGTATTTGGAGACAATTTGGAATGAATCAGGTGATTAAATCACATGCAGAGTATATTTTGTCCGGCGGAATGCTGAATCGTCAGCAGGCCTATGAGTTAGCCCAGGCGGGACAAACGGATTTTGAAGACCTCCTGTATTGGGCGGACCGGATTCGGCGGCATTTTTTCGGAGAAACGGTGCATCTTTGTTCCATTGTGCCGGGGCGGCTGGGCGGATGCAGTCAGGATTGTGCGTTTTGTGCGCAATCCGTTCATTATGATACAGCGGTGGACAAAAAGCCGCGTCTGCTGACGGAGGAAGAGATTGTCTCGGCGGCGGCCCAGGCCAAGGCCGGCCGGGTCAATCATTTCGGAATCGTAACCAGCGGCCGTTCGGTTCCGGCAGAGGAATTGGAGCGGCTGGAGAGGATTATCCGCCGACTCCGTCAGGAGTTCGGGATTCGGGTCTGTGCGGCGCTGGGAATCCTCGATGAAGAGGCAATGAGGCGGCTGGCTGCGGCGGGCGTGGAGCGATACAACCATAATTTGGAGACGTCCGAGAGGCATTTTCCGAATATTGTAAAGACTCATCGATACGAGGAGCGGGTTGCGACGATTCGGGCCGCTCTGAAGGCGGGGCTGAAGGTCTGTGCGGGCGGCATTTTCGGCATTGGAGAGACACTCGAAGACCGGATTGATATGGCGATGGAACTGCGGGCTCTGGGGGTGGATATGGTGCCGCTGAACTTTCTGCATCCAATCCCTGGGACACCGCTGGGGACGATGCCGCCCCTGGCTCCTCGGGAGATTCTTCAGATTGTTGCCCTATATCGGTTTCTTCTCCCGCAGACGCATTTAAAGGTGGCGGGGGGACGTGTGAAGAACCTGCGGGATTTGCAAAGCTGGATATTCCGGGCAGGCTGTACGAGCATCATCAGCGGCAATTACCTGACCACGGCGGGCCGGGCGGTCGAAGAAGACAAACAAATGATTATCGATTTGGGACTGCGGCCGTCTGCGTGCTGCTGAAAAAGCCGTTTTTTAGTGCAGGACGGAGCAGCAGTCCTGAATCAATTTGACGGCCTGGTCCACATCCGTCGGGTTGGTGAGGACGGCGTCGAATCCTTTTTTCTTGAGGGCGGCGGTTTCGTTTTCGTTCAGCCCGGAAGCGACGGCGATGATTTTGGTGTACTGCAGGTCCTGATGCTGGCGGACGTAGGTGCAGAGCTGCTGGGGGTTGACGGCGTTGGACATCAGGTTTACCAGGATGATCTGAGGTTTGAATTTTTCTGCTAAAAGACCTGCGTCAAAACTGTTGTGCGCACAAATTGCCTCAAAACTGCCTTTCATTTGAAGTGTCTCGGCAAATTGGCGGCTTTTTTCCGGACAGGAGTCGATAATCAAGACCTTCATTTGCCCCTTTTCGAGGGCGTCCGTCGGCATATTATGGGCTTTCATAAAGCGGATAAGCTCGCTGGTCGGGATACGGCGGTCACGGGAACCGGGGATACGATATCCTTTCAATTGTCCGGAATCAAACCATTTGGTGACGGTGCGAGGGGCCACGTTGCACAGTTTGGCTACCTCTCCTGTGGTCAGAACATCTTTTTTCTTCATCGTTCAAATCCTGCAAGAGTCGGCTTTCTGCCGCAAATAGTTTGATGTAGTGGCTGGACAGCGGTTATCCAGCCGTGATTTACATCGGATTAAGGTTTTCCTCGTTTAACGGCCTTCTTCAAAAAATGAAGATTTTTTCGTTTTTTCGCCTGTTTGAAGGGCTCATCTGAAAGGCAGGTCCGATAAAAATCCAGATATACCCGAGATGTTTTGTTCTGTTGTTTTTTGAAGGAAACTTTTGAGTATTGTCAAGAAATTGTTCGTATAGGGGTATAAAGAAGCAGGGACGTTTTGAGAATCCCTTTTAATCGAAAGGTTTCGGCTTGACCGATAAGAAAAGTAAGGATATGATTCAGCCAGCTATAAGTTCTTATTAAAATGAAGCGGATGGGAAGTAAGCCCTGATAAAAGATGGGCGAAGTCGAAAACGGCAACTTGGCAGATGGTTGGCAGAGCTTCATGAACATCGTTTTCTGTCGGCGGGGCGAAAGGCGTTGGATATTTCAAGGGACGCCAAGTCCAAAATCCGTCAGAGGCGGTGAATGGGACGAATTTGGAATTTGTGGATAATCAAACATCAGTGAGAGGGCAGGCAGGAGGCCGGCCGACAATGACAGACAAGACAAAAAGATTCATCGCTCTTCAATCAGCCCCCGGAGATTCCCCGGGCGGAGAAAGCGAGATGGTCTGACGGTCTTTTTGCACACGTAAGTCCACAAGTTTCCTGATTTTGTGCCTTTCTGAGGTTCCCCCCTTCTAAGGTGCCGGTCGTGGTGTGCGCCCAATGAACGATAAACGGTAGCCTTGAAAGGTGCAAACTATGGAAGTGTTGATGGCCATTAACACAGCGTCTTGGATTGTGGGCATTTTACTGGGGGGAGGGATAGGTCTTGCGGTTTCCATTCTTGTTGGTTTTACCATATCCAAAATCCGTCTTAAAGAAGCAGAAAAAGACATTCAGGGTCGTCTTGAAACAGCCCGCCGGGAAGCCGAGACGATTCTGAAGGAAGCCCGTCTGGATGCTGCCAGTGAGTTTATCCGAAAGCGGGAAGAGTTTACCAATGAAGTGGCGGCCAAAGAGGCCCAAATCCAGAAGCAGGAACTTCAGCTGGAAAAGATGAAGGATGCTCTGGAGCGGCAGCAGGAACAGATTGAGCAGCGGGACAGGCAGTTAAAGAACCTTGAAAAAGACCTTCAGCGAAAGATTGAAAGTGTAGACAATAAAAACCGGGAATTGTCCGCTTTGCTTGTCCAGCAGAAAAATCAGCTGCTGAAGATTTCCGGAATGACGGTGGAAGAGGCCAAGAATCTGCTGCTGCAGGAGCTCGAGGAGGAATGTGAGAAGGAGATGAGCGAGCTGATCAGCCGCAAGGTCGCCCAGGCGGAGGAACAGGCGGAGGAAAAGGCCAAAGAGATTATTAACCTGGCCATCCAGCGATATGCCGCCGAGCAGACCTGCGAGGTGAGTGTTTCAATGGTGGATATCCCGAATGATGAAATGAAAGGCCGGATTATCGGACGTGAAGGACGGAATATTCGAGCGTTCGAGAAGGCCACCGGGGTGGATGTGATTGTGGACGACACCCCGGGGGTGATTGTGGTCAGCGGGTTTAATCCGATTCGCCGCGAGGTGGCCCGGCTGAGTATGGAGCGGCTGATTCAGGACGGGCGGATTCATCCAACGCGGATTGAAGAGATTGTGGCTCAGACGAAAAAGGATGTGCATCAGCGGGTCATCCAGCTGGGCAAGGAGGCGGCGGAAGAGGTCGATGTCCGCGGGCTGAACAACAAGATTATCGGGATGCTCGGGGCCCTGCACTACCGCACCAGTTACGGGCAGAATGTGCTGCGGCACAGCGTCGAGGTGGCTTTTCTGGCGCAGGTGATGGCGGATGAACTGGGGCTGGACGGTTCGCTGGCCAAGCGGGCGGGTCTGCTGCACGATATCGGCAAGGCAATGGACCGGGAGATTGAAGGCGGGCATCCGTCGATTGGAGCCAACTACCTGCGTCGGTTTAAGGAATCTCCGATTGTGCTGAATGCCGTTGAGGCGCACCACGGGGATATTCCGGCGGACAATCCTTATACGCCGCTGATTGCGGCGGCGGATGCCATCAGTGCATCCCGGCCCGGTGCCCGCCGGGAAACCCTCGAGCGGTATATCAAACGGCTGGAAAAGCTGGAGGAAATCGCTCGCAGCTTTGAAGGCGTGGAAGGTTGCTATGCGATTCAGGCGGGCCGTGAAGTGCGTGTGATTGTCAATGCAGAGAAGGTCAGCGATGATGCGGCCATGAAGACGGCACGGGACATCGCCAAGAAGATTGAGGAAGAGATGACCTATCCGGGCGAGATTAAAGTGACGCTGCTGCGGGAGGTTCGGTGCATTGAGTACGCCCGATAGCAGGGCTGAGCCGGTCCGGAGCAGAGCGGTTTGCGGAAAGTGAGCGGATTGTGAAGATTAAAGTGCTTTGTATCGGAGATATTGTAGGCCGTCCGGGCCGGCGGATTTTGTCCTCTCAGCTTCCGCTGCTGGTGCGGCAGCATCAGGTCGATGCGGTGATTGCCAATGCGGAGAATGCGGCGGGCGGTTCCGGGCTGACCCCGCAGATTTATGAGAAACTGGGCCGCTACGGGGTGCATCTGATTACGCTGGGGGACCATTGCTATCGAAAGAAAGAGATTTTGCCGATTCTGGAAAGCGGAGGCAATATTGTCCGTCCGGCCAATCTGTCCCCGGCCGCGGCGGGGAAGGATTTTGCCGTCTATCAGACCTCCAAAGGAGTCTGCGTCGGTGTGGTGACGCTGATGGGGCGGATTTTTATGAAACCGGCGGACTGCCCCTATGCCAAGATTGATTCTCTTCTGCCTCGGCTGGCGCAGCAGGCGGAAGTGATTTTTGTGGAAATGCATGCGGAGGCTACCAGCGAAAAGGCGGCGATGGCGTATTATCTGGACGGCAAGGTCAGCTGCGTGTTTGGTACGCATACGCATGTGGTGACGGCGGATGAGCGGATTCTGCCGGGCGGGACGGCGTTTATTACCGATATCGGGATGACGGGGGCGCACGATTCGGTTTTGGGCCGCAAGAGCGAGTGTGTCATTCGGGCGTTTCGCACGCAGATGCCGTATCCATTTGAATTGGCCTGCGGGGATGTGCGGATGAGTGCCATTCTGGTGACGGTGGACAGCCATACGCGACGGGCGGAGTCGATCGAGCGGATTCAGGTTCGGGAGGAGACGGCCGACGAGATGATTTACGACAGCGATGACGGCAAGCCGGATTCCGCAAACGGCTTTATGAGTTAACAGGCATAGCCGGTTCAGTTTTTTCTGCGAGGCAGTTCAGCGGGAGGGATTGTCAGGGTTTTCGGCGTGTTTTTCCTTGTATTCTTTGGCGAGCTGACGGAGTTTGAGGATATCCGTCTTGCCGGAGCCCAGACGGGGGATTTCGTCGATGCCGATGATATTTTCGCGTCTGGGAAGGTAGAGTTTGGGCAGGTCGCTTTCCGCCAGTTTTTCGTAAAGGTCTTCCGGATTCACTTTGTCTTTCACATACAGCAGGACGATTTGTTCCCCTTTTTTCTCATCGGGCAGACTGGTGACGGCCACGAGCGGTTCATTCAGATGAAGAAGTTTCAGACAGGTTTCTTCAATCGTCAGGTGGGAGACCATTTCCCCGCCGATTTTGCTGAAGCGGCTGAGCCGGTCGGTGATGGTGATGAAGCCGTCTGAGTCGAGCGTGACAATATCTCCGGTGTTGTACCAGCCGTTCTGAAGGACCTGGGCGGTTTTTTCGGGAAGATTCAGATATCCTTTCATCACGTTGGGGCCTTTGACCCAGAGCAGTCCGGGCTGTCCGACGGGGACGGGCCGGCCGGTTTCCGGATGGCGGATTTGAACGGCGATGCCGGGCAGGGGGTGTCCGGCGGAGCCTTCTTTGGTGCCGATTTGGCGGGCGCCGGCAACTTCGACATCCAGGACATTGATGGCAATCAGCGGGGAGCATTCGGTGGTTCCGTAGCCCTCGCGCGGACGGATGCCGAATTTCTTTTCAAATTCCTCGATAAGTTCGATTTTCAGTTTTTCAGCGCCCGCGATGATAAACCGCAGTGTCTTGAAATCGTCCGGCTCACAGCGTTTCATATAATTCAGCAGAAACGTGGGAGTAGCGAACAGAAGGGTGGCGTTTTCGGTGCGGACGGTCTGGCCGACAGCTTTGGCGTCGAGGGGGTTAGGAACAAAGCAGACGGGCACCCCGGCCAGAATCGGCAGCCACAGCGTGCAGGTCAGGCCGAAGGAATGAAACAGCGGCAGAACGGCACAGAGTTTGTCATGGGGCAGTGTACGGAAAATCATCAAAGCCCCTTCAAGGTTGGACAGGATGTTGTGGTGGCTCAAAAGGATGCCTTTGGGTTTGCCGGAGCTGCCGGAGGAAAAGAGGATGAAGGCGGTCTGGTCCGGGTCGAAGTTTTCCGCACAGGCCAGACGGCGTCGCGGGCAAAACAGGGCTTTGAGGGCGGCCAGCCGTTTTTGTGCCGGCGTAAATTGGGTCAGAAGGTCTTCGAGGAATAACGCACCGGGCAGGGCGGTCGGAGAAATGTTTATCTTCTCCAGAAACAGACGGCTGGTGAGGATGGTCTTCAGGCCGGTTTGCTCGATCATAAATTGGCGGTCTGAGAGGGAGACGGCATAAGAGAGATTCACGGCGGTTTTGTTGAGCAGGGCGACGGCCAGATTGGCACAGACGGCTCCGACGGAGGGCGGCAGAAAGATGCCGATGTTGGGCTGGTCGGCGGTGCGGTTTTTCAGATAGTCGCGCAGAAGGACGGCGGCGATGAGGGTTTTGCCCCACGTGAGCCGTTTGCCGCTGATGTCGCTGATAAAAGGCCGGCGGAAATGTTTGCGGGCGCAGCGGACAAAGGTTTCGCCCAGACTGATTCGATGGGGTTTTCGGCTTTCAAAGTAATCGCAGGACAGTTCCGCGACGGCCTGGCGGGCTTCTTCCGCGGAGGCGTCGGCGGGCAGGGGCTTTCCAAAATGAACCTGGACGGGATAAGGCAGTCTTTTGGGCCAGGCGGACAGTAGCCGTCCGTGATAGTGGCTTAAGATGCTGCCCCAGATTCCCCCCAGGTAGGCGGGTATGACGGGAATATCGAGCCCCTGGGCAATTTTTTCAAATCCGGGCCGAAAGCGGTTCATCTGGCCGGTTCGGGTAATGCCGCCTTCCGGGAAGACGCAGACCAGTTCGCCGTCCTGAAGGGCCCGCCGGGCCTGTCCAATGGATTCAAAGATAGATTTGGGTGAGTCGGAGGGACTGACGGGAATGGCCTTTACAAGCCGAAAGAGCCAGCGAAGCCCTTTCTTTTGGTAGAGAGACTTGTCCATCAGAAAACGGACAGGACGCGGCAGGGAAGCCATCAGAATCACGGCATCGGCCCAGGAAACATGGTTCGAAACAAGGAGTGCCGGGCCGGAAGCGGGGATGTGTTCGGCGCCGAAAACACGGAGGCGGTAGAGCAGTCGGGTCAGTACGGCGGCCAGAAATCGAAGCAGCGGGTATGGCAGACGAATGACGGCGCCGACAGCCAGCACCAGTGTCAGCAGTCCAAAGAGAAGAAACATCCAGCTGGGACTGATTTTCAGGACTGTCGTGCAGAGATTGACCAAAACGGAGGCCAGCAGGACTCCGACCCAGCTGAAAAATTTGGAGGCGGCCAGGACTTGTCCGCGAATGGCGGCAGGGGCTTTGAGCTGAATGAAAGCATTGACGGGTACGATAAACAAACCGGCTCCCAGTCCGAACAGAAAGGTCAGAGAGAAGATGCCGGGATTTTGAGCGAACATTTCTTTGGCGTTCTGCGGGGAATGGGAATTGGGATTCACCAAACCGAGTGCAATGGCGGCGGCGGCCATCATCAGGCCCCCGATGGGAACAATCCCCAATTCAATCGAACGGCCGGACAGCTTGCCGGACAGGTAGGAGCCCAGCCCGATTGCCAGGGAAGCCACAACGAACAGCAGAGCGCTGAGTTCCTCGCTGGCCTTGCAGATTTCCAGGCCGTAGGGGATTAGATTGATTTGGGCAAAGGCTCCGAGAAAGAGGAAATAAGCTGCTGCTGCCATGGCGACCAGCAAAGCGGTTTCAGAACGGATGGCTTTTACGGTTCGCCAGATATCTTTAAAAAACAGGATGGAGGCCGAGACGGTTTTTCCGCCGGCGGGGGTTTTTTCAATTTGAAGGCTGGTGAGAACTCCGACAGCGGCCACAAGGATACACGCCGTATCCGCCAGCGGGTAATTGCGGTTTGCAGTCAGGATGAAAATGGGGGCGGCGGCGCTGCCGAGCACGATAGCCAGATAGGTCATCCCTTCGAGAAACCCGTTGGCCTTGGAGAGCTGGTCAGGGCGGACCAGTTCGGGGATGATGCCGTATTTGGAGGGGCCGAAGAAAGCGCTTTGGGTGCACATCAGGAACAGGACAAAGTAGAGCCCGTAAGCACTTTTGAACAGGAACATCAGCAGCCCAAGTGCCATGATAATGAGTTCAGCGATTTTGGCCAGAACGATGATGCTGCGTTTGCTGAAGCGGTCAGCCAGGATGCCCGCATAGGGTGTAAACAAAAGAAACGGGATGACAAAGATTCCGGCGGCCCAGGCGCCGATTTGTGCGGCTTTTTCTCGTCCAAACAGTCCAATCAGAAAAAGGACCATCAGCCAGCGATACAGGTTGTCATTCAAGGCGCCCAGAAACTGGGTGGCATTGTGCCACAGAAACGAGCGGCTGAGATGGTTGCCGCCGGCTTGGACGGAGATGTTTGTTTCTTTCGGTTTCATGGGTTTTCAGATTTTTGATTGTTCTCCAATCCTATTTTTACCGGTTTTTGGGAAAAAAGAAACGGTTCTTTTCCGGAAAAATAATCGAGAACAGCCCGGATGGCCGCCTGACGATAAGGGCGTGCCTCATTGAACAGCTCGTGCCTGGCACCGGGGAGCATATGGATTTGGGCGGCGGGAAACTTGTTTTGGAGGATTTTCAGGTTGTACGGCCAGGCCACCGTTTTATCCTTTTGCGGCTGAAGGATGAGGATGTCCCGATCGGAGGGCGGCAGGGTTTGAAGCTTGTCATTCCATATGTAGAGGGCTTTGACCCATTGCAGGGAGACGACTCGGGCGTGGAGAAAATCCCCGGTTCGATTGAAAGACAGGAATTCGGGGTCGGAGGAGTTCTTCCGCTGGATACGGGGAATGCGGTCTGTAAAGCAGCGGGCGGTCTTCCAGAGGGGTTTGGAGAGGTTGTAGGCGGTCCAGCGGAGAAGGGGGGCGGCTAAGATGACTCGCTCGAGGGATGAAACCGAACCGGTCAGGAGCGCATCGGTGAGCACAGCGGCCCCCATGCTGAAGCCGAGGGCGAAATAGGGGCCGTGAAGACGGGCACGGACCTTTTGGAGAAAGTCAGCCAGGGCGATGGTGTACTCCTCGAAATGGTTGATGGAAGCGTGCGGGCCGGTGGAAAGGCCGTGGCCGGGCCAGTCAAAAAGGGCGGCGGCAAAGTGATTCTCAAGCAGAGCGGACAGCAGATGCCGCAGCTGGCCGCTGTGACTGAGATACCCATGAAGCAGAATCACGGCGGCTTCATAACGGGCGGGCCGGTAGATGTGGGCGGCCAGCTGATAGGGGCCCGACACAAAGGAGCCGAAGAGATGCTCGATATCCGCCCGGCAGTCGAGGCCGTAATGAGCAAAGTAGGCCTTGGCCTGTTCGGAACAGTGGACAGGATGGACCTGTTCGAGCGGCTCGAGAAGCGGGAGCCCGCTGTCGTTTCTCTCTTTTTGATTCTTTTTACGTTTGCTGGTTAGAAGCGGCATAAGAGTTTCCAATCCGATCAGCCTATCATAAACGATTTGAAACTATTTGAAGACTTTTTCTTTTGTTTTCATAGCCAAAAGATGACTGGAACAAATCAGGAAAATCAGGAGGGCCAAACTGTTTTGATAGAGCGGAATGAAAAGCAGAAGAAGGGGGCTTTGCGGGTCTGAGTGGATATAGAGACTATCCGAGTAGAGATAAAGGGAACCCCAAACGACAAAAAAGATGGATGCGGAAACGAGGATTTTACCGAAATTTGTTTTTATAAAAAAGAGATTGAGCAAACCGAATGCTGCATAAGGACTTAGGCACCAGAATAATTCGACAGAATGATTTAGTATTTCTTGTACAGTCCAGGGGGACTTTCCCAAAATGATTGCGGCGGTGGCTGCGAAACCGAAGAGAAGAGAAAATGTGTTCCAAATTGCCATTTTGCAGACTCCTATGTGAGAAGGTTTGGTTGGAGTTTTACGATATGGTTTGGAGCAAAGGGAAGAGGGTGTAAGGCCGGGTTATACCCTTTTATTTTGAACGTGATTACACGGCCGAAGTAGGCCCAGTTCAGAACAAAGGGATAAATAAAGTTTTGCAGACCGCTGGGTGCGGCAAGCCAGCGAAGGGTGCGCCTGAAAATCCGCCAGGGAGAATAAAACTTGCGGATGACCCAGTCGGTGCCGGCCTGCAGCTGGGCGGGGGACATAAGTCTCGGCTGGAAAACGACATGACGATAGTCGTAATGTTCCCAGTTCGTGTCGATGATGCGGGATTTGAGTTCCTCATAAAGCGGGGTGCCGGGCAGAGGAGTGAGGATGGAAGCCTGAATGGCGTCGATGCCGATGTTTTCCAGTAAGTTCAGTGTTGACTTGAAGATATGAACATCGTCAGTGTCGAAGCCGAAGATGATGCCCGCTTCGACAAAGATGCCGTATCGATGGATGGTTTCGACGGCTTTTTTGTAAAGGGAAGGAACGTTAAATCCTTTTTCCGTAAGGGTTAAGGTGGACTGGCTGAAGGATTCCAGCCCAATGAAAAGGCCGACACAGCCGGCTCTCTGAAGCCAGGACAGCAGCTCTGGGTCGTCGGCGATTTCAATGGAGGCCTGGGTAATCCATTTTTTCTTGAGCGGTGCTAACTCTTTTAATAGACTGAGGATATAATCGCGGTTCTGGGTGAGGTTGTCGTCCACGAACATAAAGAAACGGGAGGGAAAGGAGCGGATTTCTGCAATGACGTCGGGGATGGGGCGGCCGTAATGCTGAGATTTATATAAGGTTCCGATAGAACAGAACTTACAGCGGTTTCGACAGCCCATTGTGGCATACGTCGCATAGGTTGTGGAGTATTTGCTTTTGTCGAGGAGATGACGCGGGAGAGAAGCGGGGGCCTGCCCGGCTGGATTTCCGTAATATCTTTTTTGCAAACGGTTTGCGCGAAGGTCTTCGAGGAGTTTCGGCCAGGCGTCCATCGCAGGACCGATGACGACGGCGTCGCAATGCTGCAGGGCCAGTTCGGGGTTGAGGGTGGGGAAGAAGCCGCCGAGGACAACAGGGATGTTATACTTTCTGTAGTGGTCAGCCAACTCGAAAGCACGAGGGGCAGTGGCTGTCATGCAGGTGATGCCGACCAAATCAAAGTCGGTGTCCGGGGGTACATCATCGATTTGCTCGTCGATGAGCGTGATTTGAGCGTCGTAAGGGCTTAATTTGACGAGAGTTAAAAGAGAAAGCATGGAGAAACGGAATGTCCTGCCGTTGAAAAGCTTCCTTCTGCCGACCTTGCGCCAGCAGCCCGATGCCGGAGAAATCAGGAGTATCTTCATAAGATTTTGTTCCTTTCTAAACTTTTGTATTTCAATGAGTTATGAATTTCGACGCAGTCTGTAGAGTATAATAAGCAAGGAGTGTGCCACAGAGTGAGTTTTGGCTTAAGTAATTATGAACAAAAAGGATACAGAATTTTCTTCGTGCGGATGATTTTTGTTTTATGTTTTATGATTGACAAAAAATGTATACACGATATACATAAAATGTATATGAGAAAACTAATAAATAAAGATAGACAATTCTTTAATCTGGTGACAGAAGCCACCTTTTCGAATCCATTTAGTCCGGACCGGGAGGCAATCGACCAGCGGATTACGGGGTTGGATTCTTCGAAACCGAGGTCGGAGGTTCTGGATGAAGAAATCCGTTTAACCCGTCAGCGGCTGGCGGATTTGGACCGCGGGAAACGGTGTCGGCTGGAGGATTTTGAAGGGTCGGACCGGGACCTGATGAAGTATGTGTTTTTGTTTGTGATTTATCATCAGTGGGCGGAGGCGTTTGATAAGCTGATTGCCCAGCAGGCGACGACGGAGGAGCACAATGTAAAGGTCTGGTTTGCGCCGGAGGTTCTCAAGCAGCTGCAGGAGCGGGGATTCAGCGAGGACGATTCGGTGCGGTGCCTGTCGATGTTTTACCAGATACGGCGGGCGTATTATCTGATCGGCCGGATGCTGATTGGGCCCAGTGCGTCAATGCGCCGGCTGCGGATGCATCTGTGGAATCATATTTTCACGCAGGATATTCGGCTGTATGAGCGGTATCTGTGGGACAAGATGGAGGATTTTTCGACGCTCCTGGAGGGGCCGACGGGCAGCGGCAAGGGAGCGGCGGCGGCGGCCATCGGCCGGTCTGGATATATTCCGTATGATGCGGCGAAGAACTGCTTTGTGATTCCGTTCACGAAGCTGCTGGTGGAGGTGAATCTGGCGCAGTTTACGCCGACGCTGCTGGAGTCGGAATTGTTCGGGCATGCCAAGGGGGCGTTTACGGGGGCGGTGGCGGATTACGGGGGTGTGCTTTCGCTGTGCGGCCGGCATGGGACGATTTTTCTGGATGAGATTGGAGAGGTTCGGCCGAATGTGCAGGTGAAGCTCCTGCGCGTTCTGCAGGAGCGGCGGTACTGGCCGGTGGGCAGCCATCAGGAGCGGATGTTTTTGGGGCGTGTGGTGGGGGCGACGAATCAGCCGGTGGAGGTGCTGCGTCGTCGGGGTCGGTTTCGGGAGGATTTTTATTATCGGCTTTGTGCGGATGTGATACGGGTTCCGTCGCTGAGGGAGCGAATCGAGGAAAGCGAGGAGGAACTGCCGTCGCTGGTGCGTCATTTTGTGGGGCAGATAGTAGGGCAGGCGGATGAGGGGATAGTGGGGCGGGTGCTGGAGGTGATCGAGAAGCGTCTGGGGCGGGGGTATGGGTGGCCGGGGAATGTTCGGGAGCTGGCGCAGTGCATTCGGCGGGTGGTGCTGCGTGGGGATTATGAGCCGGGGGCGGGGGGAGCGGCGGGGACGGAGGGGCGGCCGCTGACGGCGGAGGAGGTGGTGCGGCAGTACTGCCGGGAGCTTTATGCGCGGTACGGCAGCTATGGGGAAGCGGCGAAGGCGGCGGGACTGGACCGGCGGACGGTGAAACGGTACGTGGAAGGAGGGTGAGGGCAAAAGAATCTGCGAAGGAGTCTTGAAAAACAACATTTTAATTGTTATATAAAACATACGTAAAGAGGGTATAAGTTTTATTTTGGGGAAGGCAGGGGCTTATGACTTCAGAGGCTTATAAGAGGAAAGCCATTTCCTTAATGAACTATCTCAAGGAGTTGATCGATCTTAATCTGACTCATATTACAGATTATCGAGATTATCCGAACTATCTTTTGTTTTCGGAGATACCTCAGGAAGAAGGCTGTTTTACACAAGCATGGGGCTATTCAGAGGAAACTCCAGAAATATGGCTTGAGATTAAAAAGCCGAAGGAACCGCCATTTCCGCCTATTCCAAAATCCTGTGAAAAGTGGGTTAGGGAAGAAACGCTAAATCAATCTGACGAAGAGCCGATTTTGAAAGATTCAATTACCAATGTTTATCAGGAAAAAGGGATAGACGGAGAGTTTCTGACAAAAACTGAGGTGAAGTATTTAAGAGACTTTCCTGAAGTTTTAGAGTTGTGGAAAAAATATATCGAAAATAATTGGCGTCCTTGGCAGGAAAAGCATCAGAAATGGAAAAGGATCTATAAGGTTTATAAAAAACTATTTGAAATTTACATAGAATTAGGACAGTTAGGTGAACAATATGAGCTGGTTGTAGGAATGGGGCTGCTGCGTTGGCGCTTGCCTGACGGCCGAAGTGTAGAGCGTCATCTTTTAGCGTTGAAGGCATCTCTCGATTTTGATGAAAAGACAGGAACTTTTGTTTTACACGCGGACGAGCAAGATACAAAAGTATATTTAGAACTGGAGGCTCTGGATGTTTACCAACCTCTAATGCCTCAAAACTTTGAAAACATAGTCAAGGAATTGGAAGAAAATCCGTGGGAACAAATTCTTATTCGAAATGTTTTAACAAGTATAGCAAACGTCCTTGGAAAAGAAGGCAGGGGGATTTATACCGAGCAGTTATCAATTCCTGAGGGGCCAGTTCCTTCTAATCCAGAGGTCTTATTTGCTCCAGCACTTATTTTGCGAAAACGAAAGTTGCTTGCAATATATGAACATTTGGAGCAAATAAAGAAACACATTGAGAATAACAAAGAAATCCCGGAAAACCTACAAAAGTTGATTGGGCTTCAGGAGAGTCAGATAAAATCCAAAAGCGGAGCGAGTAAGAAGCCGTCTGAAATCGCAGACAATCGGTTGTATTTTCCACTTCCTTCCAATGAGCAGCAGCGTTCTATAGCCGAAAAAATAAAAGATAGTCAAGGCATTTTGGTTCAGGGGCCTCCTGGAACAGGGAAATCCCAAACAATTGCCAATCTTATCTGCCATTTGCTCGCTTATGGACAGAGAATTCTTATTACAGCGAAGGCTCCAAGGGCCTTGGAGGTTTTACATGGTCTTTTGCCGGAGAAAATCAAGGACCTTTGTGTAAGTCTTCTGGGACATGGACAGGAAGAAGTACAAAGTCTGAAAAATAGTGTTTCCCAAATTCAGCAAAAAGAGTCTGGATGGAACAATGAAGAATCTCAAAAACAAATCAGAAAGCTTGAAGGCGAACTAAATGAACTCTTGCAAAGCAAAGCAAAAAAGGAAAACAGGCTTAAATTAGCTAG